>JAOTYK010000016.1 GCA_029861955.1 Acidobacteriota bacterium | reverse complement strand
GCTATGTCTACGTGTCGACCTCCCGGGCGTCACGGCAGACGAGGTCGATATCCAGATCGAGAACGGCATGCTTCGACTTCGTGGTGAGCGCGGCGTCGACGAGAGCGAAACCCGGGAGAACCACATGCGGGTCGAGCGACCTCATGGTCCTTTCTCCGTTCAGGTGGCGCTCCCGCCCTCCGTCGACGCACAGCGGGTTCGCGCAAGTCATCGAAACGGCGTGGTCGAGGTTGAGTTGCCGAAACGGCAGCATGACCCGCCCAACCGGATCGACATTACCCCCAGATAGATTCATTTCGAGTGTCCCCGGTCGACCGTGGTGGCCCTCCAGCGGCCGAAGGGGTACGCTGCGGTTTGCCGCGACGCGGGACCGGAGAAGCTACAAGGATGGATGGCATGAGTAACGACGTCGAAGAAGAGGGCGCCGAGGAGTTCAAGGTCAAGGATCGCCGTCACTGGGCGGACGAGGATGGACTCGGCGACGAGGACCTGGCGGAAACTGCCGCCCCTGCCACACCGACGATCATCGATGAATACCGTGATCGAACGGAGCGCGCCGAGCAGAAGCTCCAGGACTACATTGACGCGTTCAAGGGGTTCAAGGACGAGCAGGAACAGGTTCGAGCGCGCCTCGATCGCGACGTGAATCGTCGCGTCGCGTTGAAGTTCGGGGAGCTGGTCGCAAGTCTCCTGGAGTCCCTGGACGAACTGGATCTCGCGCTTCGCCATGCGGAGGGCATCGAGGCGGCCAGGCCACTCGCAGAAGGGATCGCGATGACACGTCGACGCTTCCTCCAGACTCTCGAGAGCCACGGAGTGCAACCGATCACCCCCGACGGTGAGCCCTTCGACCCCAATGTCGCCGAGGCACTGCGCGTGGACGCGGTCGATCGATCCGATGCTCACGACCGTGTTACGGAGACGCTTCGCACGGGCTATCGACTCGGAGACCTCGTGATTAGACCCGCCCGCGTCGCCGTGGGTCGTCACGGGTGAACGATCGCGCCGCAGCCGGTGGAGCGGCTGCCTACCTAAGAGTCACCCGCCCATTCACGCTACTCCCACCGCTCCTGGGAGTGGTCTCCGGCGCGATAACGGCCTGGGGTTCCGACGCAAACCCACAGCGCCTTGCCGGTCTCGACCCACAACTCACGGTGAGCATCGTGCTTACGGTGGCGTTGGGATCGCTCTGTGCGGGGATACTGAACGCGGCGTCAAATGTCATTAATCAATACTACGATATCGAGAATGACCGGCTAAACAAGCCACATCGACCGCTTGTAACGGGTGTCATCCCCATGCGGTCCGGTTTCCTCTACGCCCTCGTTCTCTACGCCCTGGCAGTCATTCCGACGTGGTGGGTGGTGGTCTTTCCGTACGAGGGACTGACCGCGCGCCTGTTCTCGCCGCTAGAAACCCACGAGTGCTTCTTCATCTATCTCGCTGGAATGTTGTTCACATTCGTATACAGCGCGCCGTTTGCCGGACGCACGAAGGCGCACACGTATCTTGCGAATCTCACGATCGCCGTGCCGCGAGGCTGTTTGCTGAAGGTCGCGGGTTGGTCGATGGTGGCATCCGTCCTTCGATTTGAACCGTGGTTCATCGGCATCGTGTTCTTCCTATTCTTGCTGGGTGCCGCATCGACCAAGGACTTTTCCGACATGAAAGGCGACGAGGTCGCGGGCTGTACAACGCTTCCCATTCGATTCGGAGTCGTACGTGCCGCTCGGATCATTTCGCCGTTCTTTGTCGTGCCCTGGTTGTTGATTCCGGTCGGAGCGTGGATGTCCGACCCGTTCGCACCGGGACAGACGATTCTTACGGGGAATCCGTGGTTGCTGACGACGCTCGGAATCGTGCTGGTCGTCTGGGGGACCTACACGGTCTCCCTGATCTTGAAGGACCCGCAGGCCCTCGCCGAGAGCGAGAACCACCCGTCCTGGACTCACATGTACCTGATGATGATGGCGGCGCAGGTCGGTTTCGCGGTGGCGTACCTCGTCCCCTGATTACGACAACGGCAAGAATCGCATCACGAGAACAGCTGTCAAAGCACCGACGGCCGTATTCGCGAAATTGACAAGCTCGTTGTCGATCCGCTGCACCCTCTCCAGAGTCGCCCCCAGGTAGGACTCAAACGTGGTGCCGACAAATGCACCACCGATCACCGCGATCGACGCGTAGATGCCATGGAGTCCGCTGATCCAGCCAACCACCGCCACCAGGGCTGCGCCGAGGAGTCCGGCAAGTGTTCCTTCGACCGAGACCGCACCCTCGGTTCCCGGCGGCACCCGACGCAGGGACGTCACCAGGAAATGTCGGCGGCCGTAGGCCTGACCGATCTCCGACGAGACCGTATCGAATGCCGCCGTGGCGAACGCTGCGGCCAGAGCGATGAGATACAGGTCGGTCCGTCCCGTACTGAACGCCAGGAAACCACAGACAACGGGCACCGAAGCATTGGCAATCGCGTTGCCGGCGCCCCGACGCCCCCCTCGCTCCTGTGCGATGCCCAGGGCGCTCTTCCGAGAGAAGCCGAGCTTCGTCGAGAGCGTTCCAAGCACGAAGAATGTCAGCAAGAGTAGCCAGGCCGGCCAACCGGCGAATCCCCAGAGCAGGGTCCCGATCAACCCACCCGCGATCGCTCCGGATCGGCCCACTCCCCCGACGGCCATCGCGACCAACGCCAGCGGAATATTGACCGCGAGGCCGATCGCGAATTGCCAACTCGACGCTGAAGCGCCGGCCACCAGTCTTCCCGGCTCGACCAGCGTCGCCAGAGCGAAGGCCGATGCGCCGAAGAGCGTCACGAGGATGTTGTCGTCGATGCCCGTATCGAGGGACTCCACGAATCCGACGATCGTCGCGCAGACAACGCATGCCACCAGCAACCAGATCGTCTCGTTGACTGACCCGTCCGCCATCGTCGCCGCGACGAACGACTGTCCGATGTCCGCGACGTTCCCGCTACCCGCCACGACGTCCGCGATCGCGGCCTGGGTCCAGCGAATCACGACCGCCGCGCCGAGTCCGCCGTACAGGATGAAAGCAAGAAAGCCACTCCAGCTCTTCTCGGCATTCCACGGCAGCTGCGGGCCACGAACGACCCGACCGATGACCGACGCCATGCCGTCTCCGAAGGCCAACAGGATCCAGCAGGCGGCGGCCAATTCGAGGCGGTTGTGGAAGATCAGGATCAGCGCCAGGACTGCCATCGGATAGACCGCGATCCCCATCGAGAATCGGCGTTGACGCTCCTCGGGGCGGAGGAGACGACCACCGGTCATGCGGTGGACGAGGAACAGGTTGAAGAGAATGGCGATCACGGCGATCCCGGCAGCTTGCACGGGTGTCAACCAGCGAAGCAGGAAGGCACCACCGCCCATCCCGATGTGAACCGCCTTGCGGGTCAACTCCGTTCCGAGAGGAGTCACGACAACTTTCCCGTAGCCTTTAACCACTCGACGGTCCGACTCATGGCCTCGGCGAAAGGAGTGACTCGATAGCCCAGCTCACGTTCCGCGAGGGCGGAGGAATAGGCCCACTCCCGGCGATAGATCCGGACGACCTCGTCGGTCAGTTCCGGCTCGCTCCCCGTCATCATCGCCCGCCAACGCTGTACGCGACCTACCCATCCGGCGATCCCGAACGGAATATGTCGACGAGGCACCGGGACCCCGGACAGGCGTTCAAACTCCGTCAAGAGTTCGACGACCGTCCGATTCTCGCCGCCGAGGATAAACCCCTGTCCGCGACTCGCACGCGAAACCGCCTGAACGATCCCGTTTACGACATCGTCGAGGTAGGCGAAGCACTGGCGTCGATCGCCCTTGCCGAGGATCCCAGGCAGCTTCCCATCGGCGTGTTGCAACAGGAGTTTGACGACGTGATTGCCGTCCGTCAGGGCGCCTGGGCCGAATACGACCCCTGGGTAGATTCGGACGAGATCGACGTCCGTCTCTCCTGCGTGACGAGCCATCTGATCGGCGATCCACTTCGTACGATGGTAGTCGTTGTAGAACTCCGTCGCCTCCGGTCGGTGACTCTCGTCAAGAGGTTCAGCGTCGCTGGGACCCAGCGCGATGAACGACGAGACGTACAGAAGCCGAGTGTCGTGACGCCTCACCGCTTGCAACACGTTGTTCAATCCGCTGACGTTGACCCGATCGAACTGCGTGGAATCCCGGACCCACTGCTTGACGAGTGCCGCCGCATGGATCACGACGTCGCACCCCGCAGCCGCCTCGAGTAAAGACTCTGCGTCGGTGATGTCCCCGACGAAGACACCCGCTCTAGCGGGACGATTCGTCCAGCGAGCCTCGTCTCGAACGAAGCCCAGGACGTCGTGTCCATCGCCGCAGAGTCGCTCCACGACCGCCCCGCCGAGGAAACCGCCTGCACCGGTCACGAGTATCTTCATGCCTCTTCTTCCAGGGTTCGGTTGGCCTCGATCCAGGATAGGTACTGGGTCAGAGCGACGCGCCAGGGTCGGGGTTGGGTTCCGGTGAGGGCCCGAAATCGCGAGGTTTCAAGAACGGAGAACTTCGGACGCGGTGCGCCACCCGGCCTGTCTTCGCACAGGCGAAGTTGGGTCGTCTTGTGGAGACCGGCCCGACGGAGAATCTCAGCGGCGAACTCGTAGCGTGTGCAGACCTCGTCATTGGCAAAGTGGACCAATCCCTCGGCCTTGCACGCAAGGAGTTCCATGATGGCCGCGGCCAGATCCGGTGCGTACGTCGGCGAGGACTTTGACCCACAGACCATCTCGACCTTTTCGTGCCCGCGAGCCTGGGCCAACACGCGCGTCACAAAGTTTGGTTGCACTCGGCGTGACGGGCCATACACCGTTGACGTTCGTACGACCAATGCGGTCGCGTCGGCTTCCAGTACGGCCCGTTCGCCTGCCAGCTTTCCTCTCCCGTAGACCTGCAGAGGACCGGTCGGATCCGTCTCCGTATACGGGCGATCACTGCGTCCGTCGAACACGTAGTCCGTCGAGACGTGGACGAAACGGATCCCCCGTTTCGCACATGCACCGGCCAGTACGCCTGGCAACTTGACGTTCAACAACCACGCCTCGTCGGCTCCGTCAGCTGTTTCCGCACCGTCGACATCGTTGTACGCGGCCGCGTTGATGATCGTTGTCGGCGCGTAAGACTCGACGTGTCGTTCAGCCTCGTCGATGAGGCTGAGATCCCACTGGTTTCGTCGCGGCGCCCGGCTGGGCTCTCCCTTGCGGGCCAGCTGGACGACGAGGGCCGTCCCGAGTTGACCCGATCCACCGAGAACCAGCGTGTTGTTCTTCGACGTCATGGAGCGTCAGTACCTCAGATCCAGAAGCTTGCCGATCCCGGTCAGATCGATACGAAAGTAGAGATCGCGACGATCGCTCGTGCTGAACTGGCGATCGATGCGCTCGACGAACACCGTACAGCACTGGGTTCGATAGGTCAGTCGCCAGTGGTGATCCGGCACCCGCTTCTGCCCGTCCTGCGGATTGACGTCCAGCGTGCCGTCAAGGTCCAGCTGCAGTTTGCCGCGGAACAGGCTGAAACCGGTTGTCAGCCTCAACTGGGTATCGTCCTCGCGCGAAGAGAATATCGGGATGGTGTTTCCCATGCCGTCGTCCATCGTTCCGGTTTGCAAGACACCGAGACCGTTTCGATGAACAAGGGAGAATCGGACCCGGGCGAGCTGGCTACGGATGGAACCGGACACCGACGTGTCCGCGAATGCGTTGTAGAGGATGTGGTAGTTGCTACGGACATCGAGACTCGTCCGCGGAGACGGATTGTAGCGGCCGGAGAGGGCGATATTGCTGGCCTTGGATGTGGTCTCGTTGACTCCGTCGGAATCCAGGTCGGCGAAGGTCACGTCGTCATCGAACGAACGCGACTGGGACATCGTGAACGTCGCGATCTCGAGTGGTTCACGGTTCACCGGAGTCGAATCTTCGGAGCCGTTCGCGAGCGACTGGGGTGAGGGCTGAGGGCCGTCGGCCAGCGGCGGGGCGGCGCTCCGAGACCCGTCGGGCAGGACGATGGTCTCGCCCGTTCCCGGATCCTCGTCCGGCTCGGCCTGGGCACGTTTCGCAAAGAGCCGCTGGACCAGCGCATAGTTGAGTCGGCTGCCACTGCCCTGAAACCGATCGATTTCGTCGTAGAGCACGATCTCGTCGCTGCGGTCATAGGGCTCGAGGTACCCGTAGCTCATCCGGGTTTCGATCGCGTGCTTGTACGCCGACTGGGAGGGATCATTCGGGTCGCCGAAGATTCGGGAGATCTTGGGGCCGATGATCTCGACACCCGCGCCCAGGAGTCCTCGGGTCAACGACTCATCCTGGACCTCGATGGGGGTCCCGAACACGCCGCCCGAAACTTGACGCTGGGTGTAGTGGGTCACACGGTATTGAAGTGTGGGGTTGATATCGAGCCACGGTGCCGCAGACCAGTGAAGCGTCAAGGTCGGGAATAGATCGCCGCGAAAATAGTCGGCATCGATCGACCGGCCCTGTTGCTCGCCACGTTGCTGGATCGACGCAATCGACGATTCATAGCTCAGGTAGAACGGCGACCGGCCCAGCTGACGGCTTCTGCCACGCCACTCGATCTCGGGCAGAGTCTGCTGGACCAGCTCCGACCCGTTGGACAGGAGTTGCTCGCGTCGCAGCTCCCGCACGTTCGTACTGGTCCATTTCCCGTTCCGAGAGAATTCCAGACGCGCCAGAATCGTCGGCGAACTCACCAGATTCAACTGACGCTCAAAGTCTGTGAAGTAGTCGAAATCCGACACCAGGTTGATATCGGCCACCATCCTGAATCCGTTTCGAAACGTCTGGCGTTGGTTGAACTGCGCGCGATAACGACTCTTGCCCGCGACCTGGTCGTTGATGAAGAAGCCGTTGAAGTAACCCTCGCCGTTGCGGTTCGGAATGAAGCGAACCTCGGTGCCGGCCCCGAACCCGGCCTCGGTGTAATACCGTCCCTGCACCGTCATATCGGCGCTTCTCCCGAGTGGAATGAACAGCTCCTGGGAGATCGATTCTCCCCTCTCCTCGCTACTGTGGAACTGCGGCATCAGCAGACCCGCCGCGCGATCTTGTTTTACCGGCCAGACCAGATACGGCAGGTAGATGAACGGCACCCGACCCGAACGCAGCCTCACGTTGACCATGCGGGCGTAGCCGTCAATTCGGATCGTCGCGCTGGAGACGGAAAACGACCAGTAGGGAACGGGCTGGGTACAGGTCGTGACGGTGGCGGTGCGCAGACGGATCGTCTCGTCTCCGATCTTCTCGGCCGTCTTCGCCCAGAAGATGAACTGGTTGTCGACGTGCCCGATGACGTCTTCGAAGATCCCATGCTGATCTTTCAGGGAGTAGGTCGCCCGATCACCGAAGATCCGATTTCCACCCCAGATCACAAGCACATTGCCGGAGGCCTGGACGATCTCGTCCGGTGACAGGGACATCCGATCGGCCTGGATCTGAGCGGTGCCGTGTCGGATCGTGACGGGACCGTCGAACTCGAAGGTCCCGTCGGCGGTCTCCTTCAACTGCCCCTTGAAGCGGATATCCAGACCGGCCGGAAGCCGGCTGTCCTCGACCCGTGATGGATCGCCGGCGACGCCGTCGGTGGGGGGCGGGTCCTGGGCCAGGATCGGGAGCGCCCACGCGGTGATCAGCAGCACCGCAAGAGCCCAACTCGGTCGAGACCCACCGTCTTTCTGCCGCGTCATTCAGGGAGGCCTCAGGCAGCGGGCGAACCCTTGAATTCTAACAGGGCCACCGACCTGTCGCTTAGAACTGGTCCTGGAAAGCGATGTAGCTATCGGGGAGCCCGGGAACCTGTCGGTCGTCCCCCGCCCCGAGGGTTCGTAGCATCGGCACCATCCGTCGCCGGGTCTCGGTTCGAAGCGGCAGGTCCTTCAGCGCGGCGGCCAGTTCCGGCTGGATCCAGCCGTAGCAACGACGGGCACCACGACTGGCCGCAGCTCCCAGCCCGGCCCGAACAATCTCCGCCATCCACTCGATCGAGCCGCCGGCAGCGCCGACCTCCCGGAGGTTCCACTCGCCCGCGCCCTCGATACTGAACAGGTAGCCGACAAACCGTCCGTCTCGGACCGCCACCTCCAACCGCTGACGCGACCGGTTCCCGGTCAGCCGCCGAAAGAACCCCTGTGCTCGATTCAGAATGAAGTCCCAGTGGTCTTTGTCGCGGACGATGGAAAACCGACGACCCTCGGTGTAAGCCCGGTGCGCGTCGACCACGTCGTCGACAGCGGCGGGCGTGAGAGACCGCAACTCGATCGAGGATGGGATGCCGGCCGTCGCCCCGGAGATTCGCATCCAGTGTTCGTCGGCGCCCAGCTCCTGGAATCCGAGTGTGCGGTAATAGCGGGTCCCGATATCGGAAAACAGAAGGGCCAGGGACGCACCGTCTTCCGCTGCAACCTCCAACACGCGCTCGATCAGCTCTCGGGCGTACCCGCGTCGACGCAGAGACGCGGGCGTAAAGATCCCTGCCAGCGCCGCGATCCGCGACTCGTGGCCGTCCCAACAGAGCCGGGGTCGATAGAGCTTCAGGCTGGATAGGACGTTCCCGTCGCCGTCATCGAGAACGTAGTAGGTCGCATGGTCCCGGACCCAGTCCGTCCTGCAGAGCTCTATCCAGAGATCGAGGTAGGCATCAGGATCCAACCCGCCGCCCCACAAGACATGAGTCTGCCCGGAGAGGGTACGAACCTGGGCGTCACTCGCGATCGCAAGTCGGTGCATGGAGCCCAGGATAGCCCCACGGGAACCGGGTCAGGCGTCTTCGTGAGGACACGTGCAGCGCTCGAGGCGCCGCGAACAGGCGAAGCAGTGACCGTTCCGCTCAAAGAACTCGACCATCTCCTGCTGCCAGGCATCCAGAATCGAGAGACGGTCGAGGGCCGTCAGATGACTCGACACCGAGGCATCACCCAACCAACCTCGCATGTTGGAAAGGGAATTGTGATACGCCTGCCTGAGATCGAAGATGGTCATGATCGCTGTACGTCCGTGGGGTCCCGGTCTGCGTCGGGTCGGGTCGATCGCGGTGTGGTTCCGAAGGGTCATGGAATTCGTCCCCTGATGACTGTACGTCGAATTTCCTTCGGTGCGCGATTCATTCTGCTCTCTCGCGGTGAATGTTCAGCAAATCGACGGATCCACCGCCCGCTGTGGAAAAGCTGTGGATCTTCGCGGAATTCCTGTTGAACCGTCGACCGCGGCGCCCTTCTGATTAAAAAGGGCCGGAGAATAGGTCATTCTCCGGCCCAGGGTTTTCCACAAGGGGTCGCGACTCGGTCAAACTCCGAGAAACTCGCGAAGGTCGTTGCATTCCTCGGCCGCCTGGATCTTCTTCAACGCCGTGGCCTCGATCTGACGGACACGCTCTCTGGACAGCCCCATCACGCGTCCGATCTCCTCGAGGGTGTAGGGCATCTCCCGTCCGATTCCAAACCGCAGGCGGATGATCTCCTGCTCCCGCTCGCTCAGAACCTTCAGCGTGCTGTTGACCTTCTCACGAAGTTCGCGATCGACCGTACGCTCCAGCGGACACGGCGCGTTGACGTCGGCCACGAAGCGCATGAGCCCCGGGCTATCGTCATCGCCGGACATGTCCTCCAGAGCCTGAGGCTCCGGAACAACGCCGAGGATCTCCTCGACCTTGGTCACCGGCATCTGCATCTTCTTGGCGATCTCGGCAGGGGTCGGCTTGCGGCCGAGTCCCTCTCCAAGCTCCTTGGAGATCCGCGAGATCTTCTTGATCTTCTCGTTGACGTGAACCGGAATCCGAATCACTCGGGCCTTGTCGGCGATCGCACGCTCGATCGCCTGCTTGATCCACCAGTAGGCATAGGTCGAGAATTTGTTGCCACGTTCGTACTCGAACTTCTCCACCGCCTTCATCAGGCCGATGTTCCCCTCCTGGATCAGGTCCATGAAGGAGATTCCGTGGTTCAGGTACTTCTTCGCCAGATGAACCACCAGACGAAGATTCGCCAGAATCAGCGCATCGCGGGCGTGATCGACGTGAAGCTTGTGTCGTTTGATCTGCTTCGCAATCGTGTTCAGACGGGTCTCGTTGCGATGCTCACGGTGATACCGAACAATCTTGGCGTAGAACCGCTCCATGTCATCCAGCGGCCACTCCCGGCCCCGCTTGGGACCCTCGGCGTCGTTCTCGAGACAGTGCTCTCGGCAGGCCACGGATAGACGGAGCGCCTGCTTGGCGATGCCCTCCCGACCCTCCTGGAGCTCCCGAGCCAACTCGACTTCCTTGCCCTCGTTGATGAGCGGGGTGGACCCCATCTCGCGGAGATAGATCGGCAGGATCGCGGCCGTCGGCTTCTCCGGCACTCGACTTCGTGAGACCACGCTGGGACGGCGTCCGGCGGCGACGGTCTCCGGTGCGTGTTCGGCGGCCCGTTCGCTGCCGGGCTCGACCTCACCGGGGTTCTGTCGAACGACGACCTCGGCGGTCTCTTCGTCCACCACGCTTGCTTGATTCTGATTGCGAGACATAACGCTTACCTTCTTTCACCCACCCACGGGCGTTCATGGGACCGGTCTCGGTGGGCTCCCCCCAACGTGATCCCTGCCCCTTACTCCTATGAAAGAATCGGGCCAACCCGACGTCCCCCATCGGCATTCCGATGAAGATTCGCTCCCGGGCTCGTCTTTGCTGGAGTTGAGTCGCCCTTGGTTTACTACGAAAAGGACGCGGGTGGAAACAAAAGATCCCAGTCCTCGATCCTTTTGCAGGCTAAGATGTCCATTTTGGCGCACTTAACCACGAAAGATCGGAACCCCGTCGTTTCGGCATAGTCCGGCTCACGGGGTCGGGCACCCGGTCGCTGTGCTAGGGTGCCGCCCATGGACGGAGTGCGCGCCGCGTTAGCTCAGATCGCCCCAAAACTCGGCGATATCGACGCCAACCTCGACCTCCATCTCGAATGGGTGGCGAAGGCGGCCGACCAGGGCGCCCGACTGATCTGTTTCCCCGAGCTCTCGCTGACCGGTTACCACCTGCTGGATCAGGTCCCCGAGGTCGCGCTGCCGACCGACCATCCCACCCTGAAACGACTGGCCGACGCATCTCGTCGGATCGACATCGTCGCCGGGTTCGTCGAGCAAGGCGCGGGCTACAAGTTCTTCAACAGCGCCGGATATTTTTCCGGGGGTGAGCTGTGTCACCTGCATCGGAAGCTCTACCTGCCCACCTACGGAATGTTTCAGGAAGGCCGTGAGTTCGCGGAAGGTCAGCAGGTTCGACATTTCGATGGGCCGATCGGTCCGACCGGACTATTGATCTGCGAGGACCTGTGGCACGGTTCCGTCCCATGGATTCTTGCGCAGCAAGGCGCCGAGATTCTCATCGTGCCGTCCAACAGTCCGACACGAGGGGCAAAACCGGACCGAGGAGTTACCAGTGTCGACGTCTGGGGTTCGCTCCTCGGAGTGACGGCACAGTTTCAGACCTGTTGGGTGATCTTCGTGAATCGTGTCGGTAGCGAGGACGGGCTGATCTTCGGCGGCGGCTCCATGGCCGTGAACCCGTTTGGCGTTCGTGTGGCCTCCGCGCCGGCTCTCGAAGAGTCCCTCACCATGGTCGATATCGACGCCGGCAGCGTACGACGAGCTCGAACGGCCTATCCATTGCTACGCGACGAGCGTCTGGACCTTGCGGATCGCGAAATCCAGCGGATCCGACGACTGCGCTACGACCTCCCGGACGAAGAATCGTGAAAGATCTGCTGGCGATCGACGGACACTGGACCGCGGAACTCCTGACCCGATTCTTGCGCGTTGAGTTGGAACGAACCGGTCTGCGGGATTTTGTCGTCGGGCTGTCCGGTGGGATCGATTCCGCGGTCTCGACAGCTCTCGCGGCACGGGCCGTCGGGCCGGATCGGGTCCACGCCTACCTCCTCCCCTATCGACAGAGTTCCGCAGCGTCCATCGACGATGCCCTCGAGGTCGCAGAAAACCTGGCGCTGAAAACGGAACGTGTCGACATATCGCCGATGATCGATGGTTTCGAAGAAGCGTCGGGAGATGTGGGTCGTCACAGACTGGGAAACGTGATGGCCCGCGCGCGCATGACGATTCTCTTCGATCGATCGCTGAAACGGAACGCCCTGGTGTTGGGAACCAGCAACAAGACCGAGTTATTGCTTGGTTACGGCACGCTTCATGGCGATCTGGCCTCGGCACTGAACCCCATCGGCGATCTCTACAAGACCCAGGTCCTCGCCCTCGCCGAGTTCCTGGAACTTCCGGAGAGCGTCCGGAAGAAGCCTCCGTCGGCCGACCTGTGGCCCGATCAGACGGACGAGGACGACCTGGGTTTCAGTTATGAGCGGATCGACCGTCTCCTGATCGCGATGATCGACCAACGCCATGACGACGAAGTGCTAATCGCGGCCGGCTTCGAGCGTTCGATGATCGACGATGTGCGTCAACGAATTGTGCGGACGCAATTCAAGCGGATGCCTCCGGTGATCGGCAAGGTCAGCCTGCGGACCATCGGCTGGGATTTCCGCTACCCTCGAGCGTGGAAGAGCTGACGCCGAGTCACGGGCCGGTGGATCGCACAGGCTCCGGAACCGGTAACTCGGGTCCGATCCCGAGCATCCTGGATGCCGTGTGACACATCACGCAGGTCTGGCGAACCCAGGTGTACTGCCGCGACACGTTGGGGAGATCGTCCACACCGGCCAACTCTCGCGCTCGATCGACCGTCGCATGAAACGCCCGATCCAGATTGCGGACCCGATCGTCGTAACGACTGTCGGGTTCCACCTGAATCGGACGGCAGTTAGCCTCTAGACGATCCAGAGCCGCCCGCGCACAGGCACTATCTTCTCGCGCGAGGCACTTGGCGGCATCGCCGAGCGCGACGGTAAGCGCTTCCCCATCGACGTGGATCGGGGGTTCAGTCTTCGCGGCTTCCGCGACCTTCTCCGGAGCGGGATCCGCCGCGCCGAGCAAGAGAACGGCGAAGATCGTCGCAAAGAGAATCCAACTTCCTCGATTCATGAACGCCCCTCCAGAGGTCTATTAAAGGTACCGCAGGAACCGCAAATCCGCGATTCTGACGTCGTGATACCCTGCCGATCGTGTCGGGCAGGCTGTATGTCATCGCAACACCGTTGGGCAATCTCGAGGATCTATCCGAGAGAGCGCGGCAGACATTGGGAGCGGTGGATCTGATCGTCTGCGAGGATACCCGCCGCACCGGTCGACTCCTGGCCCGGTTCAAGATCGACACACCTCGACGATCCAGCCACCGATTCAACGAGGCCCGACGACTGGCACCGCTCCTCGGAAAACTCCATGAAGGCCATGACATCGCGTTGGTGACCGACGCGGGAACCCCCGCGATTGCCGATCCGGGCGCGCTCCTCGTTGCCGCCGCTCGCGAGGCCGGGATCGTCATCGTCCCGATTCCGGGCCCGTCCGCGCCGGCAACGCTCCTCTCGATCAGTGGCATCTCCGCGGACCGCTACGTCTTCGACGGCTATCTTCCTCATCGCGCGGGCGAACGGCGGCGTCGCCTCCGGATCCTCGCGAACGAGGAACGGCCCATCGTTCTCTTCGAGACTCCCCATCGGATCGCGGATACGCTTTCCGACATGGCCGGAATTCTCGGCGAACGCGTCATCGTCCTGGGTCGCGAACTCACCAAGCTTCACGAGACGGTTCTGCGAGGATCGGCGTCAGAACTGCGGGCACAACTACCCGATCCGATTCGCGGAGAGTTCGTGATGGTTCTCTCGCCGACGACGGGCGGCGCGGCGGGTCCCGACGACGCCGACGCCGACGCCCTCGCGAAAGAGTGGGAGGCCGCCCTCGAGGCCGAGGACGGAGACCCTCGACGGGCCTTGCGACGCATGTCACGCGACCGCGGCCTCCGACGCGACGAGTTGTCGAGGCAGCTCGCGGAGCTGGGACTCGGACCGACCGCCGATCGGTGACCGACTGCTATAGTCCGCGCTTGCGGAGACTTCACATTGGCGAAACCGACAAAGACTGAACCACTCCTGGCGAGCAATCGGAAGGCCTCCCACGAGTATCACCTGATCCGCCGTCTCGAGGCCGGCCTCGTACTGATCGGTCCCGAGGTCAAGTCCGCGCGTGCCGGCAAGGTCAATCTGAAGGAAGCCTACGTCCAGATACGACAGGGCGAGGCGTGGCTGCTACAGGCTCATTTCAGTCCGTACAGTCACGCCCGAAATATCGAGGTGGATCCCGTTCGACCTCGCAAGTTGCTGCTCCACGCCAGTGAGATTCTCAAACTCGAGCGTGAGATGGCGGCCGGGGGCATGACGCTCGTACCGACCAAGCTCTACACGAAGGAAGGGAGAATCAAGCTCGAGATTGCGCTTGCCAAGGGTAAGAAGCTTCACGACAAGCGGGACGCCAAGAAGCAACAGGAGGCGGACCGGGAGATGGATCGGGCTCGCTCGTCACGCGTCGTGAACTAGACCCTGTGCCGCGGTCGGTTCCTTCCGAATTACCTCGCGGAGCTCTGCGGTCATTCCGTCGACCGTCGTGACACAGAAGACCGCTCCATTGGCGTCGGGCAGCGCGGGAATCTCGCAACGGGTGGCAAGGCAGCCATCCTCTCCGGCCGTCCCGCGCCCCAACTCCAGTCGACGTCCGTCGGTGGCCACCAGCCGCACGACCACTTCCGCACCCGTCATCGGACGCTCGCTATTGGCCTCGATGACACGCATTCGCAAGATGGATGATGCGTCTTCGACGATCTGCGGAGGATGGGTCCATTCCAATGCCAGTCGATCGACGGCCTGCTGGTCGCCAAGATAGCCAAGGACCACCTCATCCAGACTACGGTCGGTGATGACTCTGTGCCCGAACGGCTTCGGTCCTTCGGAGTCGAACTTGCCGTTGTAGATATCGCGAATCGTGGCTTTGTGCTGTGTCTCCAGGAGACGCTGCACGGCCTTTTCGTTGTAGTCGTCGGTCCCCACGATTTCTTCGTAGGACGTCTGACGCTTGGCGATGATCTCGCCACCGGTATAGATCAGAGTTTCGATCAGTGGGTTGTTGAGACCGCGATCCTCCGTCTGGACGTGAAACACACGTCCCTGGTGATCGATGTCCATGTTGTATCCGGTGATCATGATCCTCTAGAAGTTAAATTTTCTTCGTGTGAAAAGTCAAGAACAGGCGAAAGTGTCACCTATCCGGGGCGCTTAGCGCCCGTTGACCCACCTACGCCGACCGCTGATCGATTTCCAAAGGTCGGTGCCACCGCGTGCCGCTACAATTCCCGGGCGCCACACCCGAACCGTTGAATTCCTGGGAGAATTGATGAACGCAGCTGTTTCACTCCGTGGGCTCCGAAAGACGTTCGGCGACCATCGCGCCGTGGACGACCTGTCCTTCGACGTCCCGGAAGGCACCATTTTTGGCCTCCTGGGCAGGAACGGTGCCGGCAAGAGCACGACCATCCGGATGATCATGGACATCATCCGACCCGACACCGGCGAGATCCAGGTCTTCGGTCATCCGATGGCCGGAGAAGTTCGGGATCGCATCGGCTATCTCCCCGAAGAGCGCGGCCTGTTCCCGAAGATGAAGGTGATTGACGCCGTCGAATTTCTGGGGAGCATCAGTGGCCTTTCGATCGCCGACGCACGGAAGGCCGGCAACGATTGGCTCGACCGACTCGAGCTCGGCAAGTGGAAGACGCACAAGGTCGAGGAACTCTCGAAGGGAATGCAACAGAAAGTCCAGTTCGCCGCAGCGGTCCTGACCCGACCGTCGCTGCTGATTCTGGACGAGCCGTTCTCGGGGATGGATCCCGTCAACCAGGACATCTTCAAGGACCTGATGCTGGAGATCAACCGTTCGGGCACCACGATCATATTCTCGACGCACGTCATGGCCTCTGCCGAGCGGCTCTGTCGCGAGATCGCATTGATCGATCAAGGCAAGGCGGTCCTCAATGGGTCGCTGGCATCGATCAAGGAGAAGTTCGGCAACAACTCGATCCAGCTGGAGTTCGATGGGAACGCAGACTTCTTGTCGTCTCTCAGCGGCATCGAACGCATCGATCGCTACGAGCGATACGTGGAACTACTGCTCGCCGACAGCACACCTCCCCGAACGGTCCTCGAGGCCGCTATCGCACACGTTGAGATCAAACGATTCGAGATCATGACGCCGACGCTTCACAACATCTTCATCCAGCAGGTCGGACAGGAGCCGAGCGATGCATAACGTGTTCATGATCATTAGACGCGAGTACTTGCAGCGCGTTCGGAAGAAGTCGTTCTGGATCGGAACGCTCGTGGTCCCTCTGTTGGTGGGACTCATGTTTCTTGGACAGTTCGCGATGATGATGATCAAGACCGAAGACCAGCGGCACATCGCGATCGTGGACAATGGCGCCGGGGTCGCCGGTCTGCTCGCCGAACGTCTCGGCGAAGAGACCTTCGAATCGGGGGAGCCGGCCTATGTCGTCGAGTCGTTCATCACCTCCGACGATCAGGATTTTCAGGCTGCGATCGACGACCAGAAGGCAAGAGTTGCCAGCGACGAGATCTTCGGCGTCGTCACGATCGGCGATCAGATATTCGAGAACGAGAATTTCGGATTCCAACTGAAAAACGTCGGCAACGAACGGGCCGTCCAGAGCATCGAGAACGAGCTCGAGGACATCGTCGTTTCGCTACGCCTCGAACAGAGCGAACTTGGCATCGATCGGGAACTTCTCGACCGCGTCATGTCACCGGTCCGCCTCGACACGTATCAGGTCAGCGAGACGGGTGAATCGAAGAAGAAGGGGTTCATCGAGGCGTATATCGGCACGTTCGCATTCGTCATGATTCTCTACGTAGCGCTGCTGTTCTACGGCATCGCGATGATGCGCGGCGTTCTGGAAGAGAAATCCAATCGCGTCATGGAAGTCCTACTGGGGTCGGTCTCTGCCGAGCAGCTGATGAGCGGCAAGATAGTGGGCATAGGACTCGTCGGTTTGACACAGATGTTGATATACGCCGTCACCGGCGGCACCCTGCGATTCATCGTGGCGGCCCAACAGATCGATGGAGGATTGACCGGAATCCTCGACGCGTTTGCGCCGATGAAACTGATCTTCTTCGTCATCTACTTCTTGCTGGGCTATACGATGTTCACGTCACTCTTCGCGGCTGTCGGGGCGGTCTGCAACACGGAGCAAGAGGCGCAGAATCTTCAGTTCCCGGTGATGATGGGCGTCGTCGTCCCGATGCTGATGACGTTCTTCTTCGTGTCCAACCCGGGCTCCACGCTGGCCACGACATTGTCCCTGGTACCGCTGTTCACACCCATGTTGATGTTCATGCGGATCAGCGTTTTGACGCCCCCTGCGTGGCAGATTGCGCTGTCAATTTTCTTGATGCTCGGGACGATCTGGTTCCTATTCAAGATGGTGGCCCGGATCTTCCGGGTCGGGATCCTGATGTACGGCAAGCGTCCGACGGTGAAGGAGATCTTTCGCTGGGCCCGGCAACCGGTCTAGCGGAATCGGCAGCCGATCAGGGTGTAGGCCAGGCGGGCCGCCAGGAAGTCTGCGTGGTGTAGCTGTGGTCGTGGCGCCAACTCGACGATGTCGGCGGCAACCACATTGCACTGCTGACAAAGCCGGTCGAGGAATCGGACCACCGGATCCCATCCCACGCCACCGGGCTCCGGCGTGCCCGTCGCCGGCAGGATCGCAGGGTCGAAGCCATCCAGGTCGAGGGTCAGGTAGACCGGGCACCCGTCGAGACCCTCGAGGAGACGCTCCATCCATCCGTCGCCTTCCATCTCCCACGCGTGGATCCAGAGCGAGTCGGGATCTCGGGCCATCCGGTCACGCTCCTCGACGGAATAGGCCCGAATCCCGAACGCTCGAACGGCGCTAGCGTGTTCGAGGCTGCGAGCCATGGCACAGGCATGATTGTCGGCCCGTCCATGGAAGGTCTCACGCAGGTCGGCGTGGGCGTCCAGTTGGACCACGGTCAGCGATGGATGCCGCTTTGCGCAAGCCTCCACCAGCCAGGGAGTGATGGAGTGCTCGCCACCTAACGAGAGGAGCCACTTATCGTCGTCGAGGTAGTTTGTCGCGGCCCGGACCACGGAGCCCCGATCGGGGCTCTGGAGCGGCTCTGCGGTCCAGACCCCGGCGCGCCACGGCTCGCGGTCGAATCGTTCGTCGTACAGTTCCAGGTGTTCGGAGGCCTCGAGGATCGCGTTGGGGCCCTGTGCGGTGCCCGACTCCCACGAGACCGTCGCCTCATGAGGGATGGGCAGGACAACCACCCGAGACGACTCGTAGGGACCACGAGCCTCGTCTTCGAGAAACGGGCGGAATGTGAAGCTGTCCGGGCTCATAATGTCCCACGCTCTAAAGACGGGCGAGAGGACGGAGCTGCCTCCAAAACACTCCGTCCCTCACCCGGCGGTTGTCGCCGTCGTCTCCGAGGGTCCCGTTCCCGTCGACGCCGGATGAGGGCAACGCCCTCGCCGCGGGTCCACGGATTGCAAGCCCCGGGCCACGAGGGCCGAATGAATTCCCTGGGTTTACGAAGATCGGAGGCTGGCACCGTCCGCATGCGGACGGTGCCCTGTCCGACTGTCCGCGTTACATCGCCCCGGGATCGTGGCCACCGCGCTCAACATCCACCGTCGTCGGTGTTGAAGAGGCAGGCTCGTGTTTGAACACCTTTCCGGCGATCAGCCCACCGATCGTGCTGAAGATCGCCGCCACGACCAACCAGAAACCGAAGCTCATGATGAAGCCGACAATCCCACTGTTGCCCGCGGCCATCTCGACAAAACCCTCAATCGCCTCGATCATCTGAGGATCCAGGCCCGACTCTTCGAGTTGCGCCAATGAATTATCGATGTCCTCGGGGCTCGTCGGCATGGCCATGCTGACGAGGCTTCCCACAAGCGCAGCCGCCGCAGCGAAGAACACCGCCGCAAACACTCCGACCTTGGCCCCGCTGCCGGGGAGGAATCCGACGCCCGCTCGGCGATGTTCCTGCGACTGCAGGTAGCCCGCCAGGAACCCACCGGCAATGACCAGCGCGCAGCACGCGCAGTTGATGGCTCCAAGAAGCGGGATCGAAGACGCGACACCTGCGGCGCCGCCGCCGATCATCGCAGCCTTCATCATCGAGGGTGCATGATTATCCATTTCCATTCTCCATAACAAATTGGGACATAGATTTTGTAACTCGTTCGGGAAAGAGTTCTGCCGCTCCGAGGTTCAGGAACAGCCCCGCGACCGCGCCTGCGGGGAGCGCCAAGAACCAGCGGGGAACCTCCGACAATTGTGGCAGGCCAACCCACGGCAAGATGGCGTCGATGAATGTGGGCAAGACACCGATCGCAAACCAGATCGGTCGTGGATCTCGATCGCGGACCAGAAAGGCCCAGGCCAGGAGCATGCCGATGATGGCGCCGGCGTACAGACCGGAACAACGGGAACAAACCGCCTGCCGATGACCGAAGATCTCGAGGGATCGCTCGGCCTTCTGGTGGCAAACCGGCGCGTACATCAGTCGGACGATCGACGATGAAGCCTCGCCTCGAGACTCGAGCCACGGCACCAACACGGTGCCACCTGCGAAGAGGATCATCAGCAAGGTCGTGGTGACGACCGCCAGCGTGCGCCTAGCCATTCAGGGATCTTATCCGATACGGGGCCCGGATTGGAAAGGACTCCGTTAGAATACGTCGATGGCCGCAGGAAAAGCCAAATCCACGAATCGACGCGAAAACGCGGCCAGCATGGCCACGCGGCAGCGAGAGATTTCCGTCAGTGAGTTCTTCACGAAGAACCGACACCTCCTCGGGTTCGACAACCCCCAGAAGGCGTTATTGACCACGATCAAGGAGGCGGTCGACAACTCCCTGGATGCCTGCGAGGAGGCGGGCATCCTCCCGGAGCTCGTCATCGAGATCGAGGAACTCTCGGAGAAGCGATTCCGGGTGACGGTTCAGGACAACGGACCGGGGATCGTCAAAGCCCAGGTGCCGAAGATCTTCGGGAAGCTGCTCTACGGCTCGAAATTCCATCGCCTAAAGCAGCAGCGTGGCCAGCAAGGGATCGGGATCTCCGCGGCGGCCATGTACGGGCAGTTGACCACCGGACGGCCCGCCCGAATCCTCTCCCGGCCCGGCGCCCGCAAGCCGGCCCACCTGTTCCACATCACGCTGGATACGAAGAAGAACGCCCCGGTCATCCAGAAGGACCAGCAGGTCGACTGGGAACCGAAACACGGCACCCGGGTAGAGATCGAACTGGAAGCCACCTACAAGTCGGGCCGACGATCGGTCGACGACTATATCGAGCAGACATCGCTGGCGAACCCCCACGTCACGATCGAGTACAAGTCGCCGAAAGAAGAGGCCATCGTCTACGAACGCGTTTCCCGTGAGCTACCGGCCGAGTCCCGCGAGATCCAACCCCATCCCTACGGCGTCGAGCTCGGCGTGTTGCTGAGGATGATGAAAGAGTCGGGTGCCCGCACGGTCCGCAGCATGCTGAGCCAGGAGTTCTCTCGGGTAAGCCCCGGCGTCGCCGACAAGATTCTCGACGGCGCCGGCGTCTCCGTGAAGAGCAAGCCCAATCGGCTGACCCGCAACCAGGTCGAGCAGCTCTTTCAAGCGATCCCGAAGGTCAAGATCCTGGCGCCGCCGACCGGCTGCCTCTCGCCGATCGGAGACGAACTGCTGGAACGCTGCCTGAAACAGCGGGTCGAGGCCGATTTCTTTGCGGCGGTCACACGCCCGCCGGCGGTTTATCGTGGGAATCCGTTCCAGATCGAGGTCGGCCTGGCCTTCGGCGGTGACCTCGGTGCCGATGAGCCCGTGGATCTATTCCGCTACGCCAATCGCGTCCCGCTTCAGTACCAACAGTCCGGTTGTGCGATCACCAAGTCGGTCGTGGGTGTCGACTGGAAGAAGTACGGGCTTCAACAATCGAGAGGTGCGTTACCCACAAGCGGCATGATCCTGCTGGTCCACATCGCCTCGGTCTGGGTGCCGTTCACGTCGGAATCCAAGGAAGCCGTGGCCTCCTATCCGGAGATCGTCAAGGAGATCCGCCTTGCGTTGATGGAGGCGGGTCGACGCCTTGGCGTCTTCGTGCGACGCCGCAAGCGTGAGGCCGACGAGTACAAGAAGCGGTCGTACATCGAGAAGTACATCCCCCATATCGGCGATGCGCTCCAGGAGATTCTCGGACAGACTCAGCGGAAACGCGACGGCAACGTCGAGAGACTCAAGACGATTCTCGAGCGAAGTCGCAAGATGTAGTCGATGGTAGATCGTCCGACATCCCTCCGTTCGCGTCTGGACCGACCGTGGGTCTGGGCGGCTCTCGTGGCTTTCGTCGCGGGGGCCGCGTTTGCGGTCTCGCTGCAAAACGGCTTCGTCCTGGACGATGTGCGCATCGTCGAGTTGAATCCACGGCTGACGTCCCTCTCGTCGATCCCAGGGCACTTCACCGAAACTTACTGGCCCATCGTCGGAGAAGAGACGGGTCTCTACCGGCCCGTCATGATCACCAGCCTGACGCTGAATCGGGCCATCGCCGGACCCGGCCCCCTGGGATATCACGCAGGCAATGTCCTGCTTCACATGATCGCGTCGGCGATGGCATGGTTCACGCTGAGGCGTTGCGGCGTTCACTACGGAACCGCCCTCGTCGGCGGTCTGTTGTTTGCGGTTCATCCATTGCACGCCGAGGCAGTCGCCAACGTGGTCGGGCGGGCGGAAATTCTTGTGGCCATTGGCGTGATGGCGGCCTGGTCTGCCCATCGACGAGGCCTGCGGATTGTCTCGTGGCTCGCCTACCTGCTTGCCTTGCTCTCCAAGGAAAGCGCAATCCTGGCTCCGCTCCTGTTCCTCGTTGACGACATGAGCGGTGGGCAGGTCACGAAAGAGAGACGTTCGAGCACGATCGTTCAGTACACCGGGTACGCGGTGGCGGTGGGTGTGATGCTCGTGCTCAGGTACAACGCCCTCGGGGACCTGTTTCCGCCATCGCAGTGGTTCTTCCTCGACAATCCCATCGCGGCGGAGGGTACGGGCGCCCGGCTGTTGACCGCGTCATGGATCCAGCTGCTCTACGCAGCGCTGTTTGTCGTGCCATGGCGTCTGACCTCCGATTACGGGTTCGACGCGATCCCCGTCGTCCGCTCGCTCGCGGACCCGAGGGCGTGGCTCGGACTCCTCTGGATGGCCACTCTGGCCATCGGGGTCATCCAGGGTCTCCGGCGGCATCGGGTCTTTCTTCTCGCGACCGTTTGCTGGTCCATCTTCCTTCTCCCCACGTCAAATCTTCTTTTCCCGCTGGGCACGATCATGGGAGAGCGTCTCACTTACCTTGCATCGCTGGGTGGCTGTCTGCTGTTGGGTCATCTCACCGCAGGTCTCGTCGCACATGGAACGACGGGCGATCGAAGACGCAGGGTCGTCGTCATCACGGCCTGTGTAATCCTCCTCACGGCCTGCTTCGTTCGAGCATGGGATAGAACGACGGACTGGCGCAGCAACTACGATCTGGCGCTGGCCGACGCCCGAAGTACGCCGCGAGCAGCGAAGGCGCAGTTCGGTCTTGGTGTCGCCCTTCTCGATCGCGGTGAAACGGAGGGGGCGCGTGAACACCTGCAGGGCGCCGTTGACGTATGGCCCGACTACGCTCAGGCACGGTTCAATCTCGGTGCGCTCCTCCTCGACCAGGGGGATGTGGAAGGGGGGCGTCTTCACCTGGAGCGATCACGCGATCTCGCCGGCGGGACCTTTCTTCCCTACGAGCGACTGGCGCCGCTCTATGAACGACTTGGCGATGCCGATGCAGCGCTCGAGGCTTACGCCGTGGGTCTCCGAATCAGGCCGAACGATCTGTCGTTTCGCTTCAACTATGGCCGTCTACTCTTGACTCTGGGCCGTGAAGACGAGGCCAACCAACAGCTCCGCCGGCTGATGCAAATCGATCCGTCGGGTCAGATCGGCCAGATCGCCGCCGGACTGGTGGCGCAACAGGAATCTCGCGATGACGACGCGGCCAGAATCTACCGTGCTCTGCTGGATCGACCGAACCTCGCACCTCAGATCCGCAAGAACATCGAGGGGCTTCTTGCGTCAACCTCCAGGTAAGAAGCAAACTACCCGCCGATGAACACGGAACACACGGGATTCTTTCATTCCATTCGCCGGTCGTTGGAGCTTCCCGACGTCCTGCTGCTCAGCGCTGCCTCGTTGCTCCCCTGGGCTATCGGCGGTGTCGAGGTCTGGGCCTACCGCATGGCGGCCGCGCTGGTAATCGCCGGCGCCGCGCTCATGATCCATCGACGGGGTTTTACCGACTTCGGTCTGCGTCTTCGAGACCCCCTCATCCTCGTGCCGTGTCTCCTGATGGCCTGGACCATCCTCCAGTTGGTTCCTCTGCCTTCGCCGATCATTCGCGTCGTCAGTCCGACTGCCGACGCCATTTATCGCGACACCTTTCCCGGCTACGGTGATGCCGACGGAAGCGCCGTCGACGTCGTTCGTGCCATCGAGGCCCGTGGCGTCAAGCTCTACCCCGAAGCGGCCGTCCATTTGACGCCGGAGCCCGTCACCCGACCGTTCGAGCCACGGGTCGCCGGCAAGTGGGACGGATGGCGAACGATCTCGTTGTTACCCGAGGCCAGCCGCGAACGACTCCTGTGGTTCTTTGCCCTCTGGATCGCGTTTGTTGCCATCCGCCGACGGGGCCATTCCCGCGAGCGTCGACGCGCCTATCGGGACATCCTGTTTGTCACGTTTCTTCTTCAGATGGCGTTCGGACTCGTCTACGCGGCGACTGGAAACGGGCGGCTGTACTGGATTCGCGAGACCATCGAACAGACCCGACCTTTCGGCACCTACGTAAACCCGACGAATTTCGCCGGCGTCATGGAGCTTGCCGTTCCGTGGATGACCGGTTGTCTGATGGCCAGTTTCTATAAACGGGGCCGGGCGGCGTGGGGCGAGGCGCGAACGATGATGCTTACGGGAGGCATCGTTCTCGGAATCCTGGCCACCTTCGCAAGTGCGTCACGCTCCGCATCCGTGATGATCCCCCTGGGAGTCCTGGCCGTCGTACTCGTCTCCGTTCGTGGCTGGCGCACGCGTGTCGTGATCCTCCTTCTCTGTGGCGTACTTGCGGCCGCGGCTCTGCCGACGGTGAGACGGACCCACCTCGGTGAGCGTGTCACCGAGATGTTGGAACTCGGCGGAGGCGAGATCGAGAGCGTCGGGCGGACGGTTAGCCTACGCGCATCGGTGGATATGCTCGGTGACTACTGGCGTGGAGGGTGCGGCATCGGTGCGTTCCGTGACGTGTTCCCGCACTACATCCCCGCGGGTGAAATCGCACGCTACAACCAGCTCCACAACGATTACCTGCAGGTTGCCATCGAGGGTGGGCTTCCCGTGGTTCTACTGCTGGGTCTTCTCATCGTCGTGTTCTGGGGCCGCCTCCTACGGCCATCCTCAATTCGATCTCCGCGCGGGCTTAGACGGCAACAAATCGGCCTCGTCACCGGTCTAGTTTTGCTGAGCCTCCACGCGATCTGGGACTTCAATCATCAGATTCCGGCCAACGCCTTGCTGTTTGTCACACTCGCTGCGCTCGCGCTGGGTCGGATCGAGCGGCGGAACGGATCCGCCCGCGAATCGGAGTCCCGCCGGAACCCCGCCGCGTCGGCCGTGGGTGCGATCGCCATCGTCCTGTTTGTGTTACTCGCGGTTCAGGGTTGGATCGGCGGATGGAACTACACGAAAGGCCGGCGTTTCTCGGCCGCCGGCGACTACGCGGCGGCGTTGCCCCATGTCGATCGCACGGGAATCGGTCATCACAAGTCGTCGTCGCTATGGCTCGCCGGGCAGGTGCGTCTAGGACTCTGGCACGAGAAGCTTACGCAGGGCGAGAGTCCCGATTCGGTACGACCCCTGCTGGAAGATGCGTTCGAGAACTACACTCAGGCGATCTCGCTAAGCCCCGCATCGGGGTGGTATTGGGCCAACCTCGGTGACCTCTACTACCAGCTCGAACGAACCGATCGAGTCCTTCGTCCCGTCGACCTCGAAGAACTGGACGCCGACCCGCGGCTGCGCGTCGGGCGTTGGGGTAGGGTGGCGGTGGGTCTTACGCGACTGGGGATTCGACGGGAACCCAATGTCTATACGTTCCACGATCAGCTCGCGTTCATGTTCTGGCACTACGAGTGCCGCGACGATGCCCAGGCTGCCGCACGCAGCTCGGCAGAGGTGCTGCCGCTCTACCGGATCCACGCGTACGACCTGCTGGATCCAGCACCCGATGAACTGCTGAGAGCATTCGCCGAAGGTATCGAGCGATCGGTCGGTCATACGCCGTTCATTCACGATGTACGACGGCAGATCTCTCGCGGGATCGTCGCGATGAAGCTCGGCGAGTTCGAGGAAGCTGCGCGGCATCTGCAAGTCGCCACGCAAGGAGACACCTCGTCGCTGCTTGGATCCGATGCGCAGTTTCAGCTGGGTCGCGTATTGATGCGGTTGGAGCGATTCGAAGAAGCAGCCGCGTCATTCCGTGCCGCCGACGGACATCCGAACTTCGCCCGGGTGGCCCCGCTCCAGGAAGGACTTGCCCACGAACAGGCCGGCAACCTGGAGGCGGCACTCGCCGCGTATGGCCGTGCCCGGCGCGCCCATCGCGAGGATCTCGAAGCGGCGTTGGGGTATGCCAGAGTCGCGGGCCGGCTGGGACAACGGGACCGGCAGGCCTCCGTGCTGGTCTGGGCCACACGGAATCACCCTGGCGATCGGCGGCCCTGGCTCAGACTGCTGGAACATCGGCTGGATTCGGCCGACATCCAGGGCGCCCGAGGGGCCCTCGAGGAGCTGGTGAAGCTGGGGCTTCCGGCTGCCGATCAGGCCGTCTGGAACGAAAAGATCGAATCCGCTTCCCACCACCCCTGAATCTGGCCCCTCTGGCGGGCCGACCCTATATTCGGCTGCAGTCAGAACACGGCCCAAGCGGGGCCACAGGGGCGGGACAGAACATTGTTGGAAATCGCTCGGCATGGCGTTCGTTGCGGTCTAATCATGATGGCGGGGCTCTTGACCACCACCCTGATGGCAGACCCTCTCAAGTACGACCTCGAAATCCCATCTCACGACTCGATCAGCTACGAGTTGGAGCTGGACATCCAGCACCCGGGCCCGATCCATATCGAGGCCAACTGGGACTGTCGACGCATCGTCACCTTCCGCCTGCAGTCACCTCAGGCCGGTCGACCCGCCATGCGTCGCTCGAGCCCTTCGCCGTTCGGATTCACGACGAACATCGTCGAGCCCGGCGATGCGCCCTGGCGACTCTCCATCTACGTCATGCCGGGTAGTGAACCAGGCGTCGGGGAGTTGACGATCCAGCTTCCCGGTCCGCCTTTGATTCCGACGCCGGCCGAACCGTCTGCAAAGGACTTCGCACCACGGCCCGCAGGCGAACCGTGGAAAACCCGAGTTGCAGATCTTCCGGAAACCACGCCCGTGGCGGTGGCCCAACTCGTCGACAGCGTGGAACGCTTTCGCCGACTCGTGGTCGGACCCGATGCCGCGCCGGACTCCTGCCGCTGGCAGTTGGATGGGCTTCGCTTCCTGGCACAGGCCAGGGATCAGGCGTTGCGTAACGACGCAAAGTTTGATTTCGGGTCTCGTGAGTTGTTCCGAACCATCGCCAAGGACATCGCAGGCGTCGACGCAATGCGACGATCCGATGACCCGCTGGTCTCGGGCCCGCCACCGGCCGACCCCGGCCTCTCCCACGCCTGGAACCGGATGCATCGAGACCGGGTGCAGCCGCTCGAAGCGCAACTCGATCGCACTTACGATCTGGCCACCGGCGATTACGCCGCCGAGTTGACCGACCAGACCTGGTTGCCACGGCTCGTGAGTTGTGTCGTCGCCAGCCAGCGCTACTTTTCAGATCGAGCGCGGGTAGGCCCCGTCAAGGCGATTAACCGCGAGATCGCCCTCGACCAGTGGGACCGTCTCCTGGCGGTCTCGGACGCGCTGGAGGACCTCTCCCGCGCGACGACGCCCCCCGAGGGGCAGACGATCCAACTCTCCAAACCCCGCTAGGAACGAAACCGGCGAAGCCTCATCGCGTATCCTCTTGGCGAGGTGCGGATCGTGATCGGATCGTGGAGAACAACGGTGTTTCGCGGGTGGCTGCTTCCGCTCGTGGCTCTCGCGTCGTTCCACGCGGATCTGAGGGCCGCTCCGGAAGAGACGACCTCCCGCCCCATCCGCGGGATCACCCTGTCGACTCATTGGTCCGGCGCCGACTGGGCACACGACACCATCGAGCCGACGCTCGATCGAATCGCTTCGACGGGCGCCAACTGGGTCACGATCCACCCCTACGCGACGATCGACGCCGACGGCACCGTCGTCTTCCGACCGATCGACCCGGACAATCCACCGGAGCACGTCGTACGACCGATCAGGGAGGCCCACGCCCGCGGCCTGAAGATCATGATCAAGCCGCACCTGGCGTACTGGGGCTCCCCTTTTGCCTGGCGTGGCGAGATCCAGTTTGGGGATGACGAACCCTCCTGGCAGCGGTTCTTCGCGAGCTATCAGCGTTGGATCGTCACCCTGGCCATCGTCAGCCATGACGCAGACGGCTTTGCCGTCGGAACAGAGTTGGGCGGCACGCTGGACCACGAGGCGCAGTGGCGCTCGATCATCGAGGCGGTCCGCGATGCCAGCGCCACTCCCCTGACCTATGCCGCCAACTGGGACAGCTACCGTAAGGTCCGGTTCTGGGACGCGCTGGATGTGATCGGTATCCAGGGATACTTCCCGCTGGATGACCCCGAGCGACGAACCTACGACCCGGTGTCCGGTGATCCGATCGACCGGATTCTCGACGAAGCGGAGATCCGGCGTGGCTGGGGTCGCCTACGCGCCGAGCTTCGAGAGTATTCCGTGGAACTCAATCGACCCGTCGTCTTCACCGAACTCGGTTATAGCCGGGCGTTCAGCACCGCACTCCGCCCCTGGGAATCCCGCGTCGATGGAGAGGAGGCTCGATCCATGCAGCGGCTATGCATGCGCGTCGCCCTCGAGACCATCGAGGCCGAGCCGACGCTCATCGGTGTTTTCCTGTGGAAGTGGTTCTCGGAGCCTCGCGCGCTGGGCCGAGACTTCCAGCTGGCCCATCCGAAGATGATCCGATTGCTCCGTCAGGTCTGGGGCGAGTCTTCGAGCTCGATGTCCAGATCCGCGACCGGCGGCTGACGTCGGTAGCGTCGAATCGAGATCACCGCCTCCACGACCAACGCGATCGCCATGAGCGAGATGATGCTGCCGACGACCAGGAGCAAGGTCTGCCCGCCACGATAGTAGTCAACGAGCTTGAACCCGGTGGCGAGAGTCGTGCTGGCCATCATGAAGACCATCGGAATCAGATAAACCAGCCTGGGCCGTTTTCGCTGGGTGAGATAGAGCACAACGACGAGAAGAGCGAGGCCAGCTAGAAGTTGATTGACGGACCCGAAAAGCTGCCAGAGGGCAAGCCCGGCCGACTGGCCATCGACCTTGTAGAACGCAAAAAACGCGATCGCCAGCACCGCGGCAGTCGAGGATACGTACCGATTTGCAAGCGGGCGAAAGCGTAGGGTCTCGCCGACCTCTTCGATGTTGTATCGCAGTAATCGTGTCGCGGAATCAAGCGTCGTCAATGCGAAGCTCACAACCATGACCGCTATGAGGGTCTCGGCCTTCCCACGAGGAAGTCCCAGTTGCGAAACAAACGTCGCGGCACCGTCGATGAACGCCGCCATCTTGCTACCCAACCCTGACATCGCACCCCAGGAACGATAGTGATCGCTCCACAGGTCGCGACTTGCAAATCCTGCAGTGCAGGCCAGTACCGCCGACAGACCGAGGATCGACTCCCCGAGCATGCCACCGTAGCCGATGAACCTTGCGTCGGTCTCTCGATCCAACTGTTTGGCCGTGGTCCCGGAAGAGACGAGTGAGTGGAATCCGGAGGCAGCGCCACAGGCGACCACGACGAAGACGAACGGCAGCATCGGTGGGGCACCTTCGGGATGCAGATCGACCGCCGGAGCGGCGAACTCGGGACGCAGAACGAAGAACCCCAGGTACGTGCAGGCGAGCCCCAGATAGAGAAGAAGCGAATTGAGAAAGTCTCGCGGCTGAAGCAACGACCAGACCGGGAGGACCGACGCGATCCAGGCGTAGGCCAGGAGCAGCCAGATCCATCCGCTCACGGAGGTCCAGGACGGGGCGAGAAGATCAGAAAACCACAGCCCGACGAGAACGACGACAAAGGCGATCCCCACCCTTGAGCCGAGACCCTGTCCGGTTCGCCGTGTCCGCCAGCCGATCCAGAGTGCGAGGACGAGAATCAGAACAGACGGAGAGATCGACTGCGGATAGAACTTCGGCGTGAAGAGCTGCGCGATGACGAAGACGAAGACGCCCATCGCCAACGCGATACCGAAGAAGATGATCGCGTGCAGAAGCGATTTGGCCCGACGCCCCATCAACCCTTCGGCGACCGAACCAATCGATCGACCACGGGACCGGACCGATACAACCAATGCCCCGAAATCGTGGACGCAGCCGATCGTTACCGCACCGACCACAACCCAGATCATGGCCGGAAGCCAGCCCCAGATTACTGCGATTGCCGGTCCCAGCATCGGGGACAGCCCGGTGATGGAAGCGAAGTGATGTCCGAAGAGCACCCAGCGAGAGGATGGGACGTAATCGATCCCGTCCTCGTAAACATGGGCCGGAGTTCGCACGTCGGCCCGCAGTCCGAATACCTGGCGCCCGATGTAACGCGAGTAGAAAGCATAGCCCAGCGCATAGACGGCAAGACAGGCCAGCACGGCCAGTGCGGCGATCATTCCGGGGGCACGCTATCGGGAACGATCAGCGCGACGACCCCCTTCGCGCACTCAAGCTCCACGCGACCGCAGGAGACGTTGCTGAGTCCGTGAGAGGGACAGGACAGCCGCTCTCGGGCCAACTCGTAGCGGGCGCCACGGAGCGTGACCCTGGGCTCACCGACCAACGCGAGAATCGAGAACAGCGTGCCCTCCGGAAGAACGATCTCGACACCACCACTGGTCACAAACAGCAACCCGTCGAATCCGATGGCCGCGATTCCCGCCACACGACCGGCCGCCACTGCCAACTCGTGGACGTTGATCCATTGATGGTCGATCCGTCCGCCGGAAACACCGGCGACGACGATCCGTTGGCGCGATTGGGGCAGGCTTTGCAACGCACCGTGCAAGTCGCTGAAAGACTTATCTGCTTGAAACTCTTGCGTGGGAATGGATTGCGGTGGCCGGGCGACCGAATCGCCATCACCCACGAACAGATCGACGGTCAGATCGTTTTCGAGACAGCGATCGTAGCCGCCGTCGACGGCGATGATGCGGGCGTCCCCGGCCAGCGCACGTCCGATTGCGATCTCTCCGGCGGTCGCCATCGGCAGAATCAGTAGGGCCGCAGCGTCGCCGGGATCCTCCGCGAGGAATCGCACTTCGTACGGACTCTTATGTACTTCCGCCGTCACGCGGCCATCTTACACCGGCGGACGATCCCCATCGTCGGCCGCACCGTCAGTCTCGACGACACACGTGATGTCGGAGTCGAGTGCCTCCGCCTCGAAGTCATCGGGATCGGTGAGCGGTCGATCTTGTAGACGATCGCCGAACGCCAGATCCAACACCTCGGGGATTTCCTCGACAAACTGGAAGGTCAGAGCCTTGCGCACATTCTCCGAGACGTCGTCCAGGTCCTTCTCGTTCTTCGCGGGAAGGATGACTCGGGTGATGCCCGCCGACTTGGCCGCGATCACCTTCTCCTTGATCCCGCCGACGGGAAGCACCTTGCCCCGCAGCGTGATCTCTCCGGTCATGGCGAGGTCCTGCGCGACCGGCAGTCCGGTCAGTAGGGAGACCAACGACGTCGTCAACGTCACACCGGCGGACGGTCCGTCCTTCGGGATGGCTCCGGCCGGGATATGAACGTGAAAGTCGCTGGTGGCGAATAGTTTCTCGTTCAGCTTGAGGCTGGATGCGTTGGACCGGATCCAGGTCATCGCCGCGATGGCCGACTCCTTCATCACATCGCCGAGACGCCCGGTGATGGTCACCTTGCCCTTGCCTCGCATGCGCGATGCCTCGACGAAGAGGATCTCACCACCGACCTGCGTCCACGCCAGACCGATGGCGACGCCGCTACGATCGGTGCGCTCGCTGATCTCGCGGAAGTAACGCGTCGGTCCAAGGAGCTCGGGCACGGCCTCCGCGTCGACCATGAACTTGTCGGTTTCGCCCTCGACGTAACGACGGGCGACCTTGCGACAGAGCGTTGCAATCTCGCGATCGAGATTCCGGACGCCCGCCTCCCGGGTATAGCCGTTGATGACGGCTCGAATCGCTTCATCACTGAATTCGATATTCTCTTCGGTCTGCCCGTGCTCAGTCTGTTGACGAGGTACCAGATGGCGCTTCGCGATCTCGGTCTTCTCTTCCTCGGTGTAGCCGGGAATGTTGAGAATCTCCATCCGATCCCGTAACGCGGGAGGGATCGTATCCAGAACGTTCGCCGTACAAATGAAGAACACGTTGCTCAGGTCGAACGGAACCTCCAGGTAATGGTCGGAGAAACTGAAGTTCTGCTCCGGATCCAGAACCTCCAGAAGCGCCGACGACGGGTCACCTCGGAAATCCGTGCCTACCTTGTCGATCTCATCCAGGACGAAGACGGGATTCTTGGTGCCCGCCCGCTTGATGCCCTGAAGGATTCGGCCCGGTAACGAGCCGATGTACGTTCGACGATGACCTCGAATCTCGGCCTCGTCGCGGACGCCACCTAGGGACATTCGAACGAATTTTCGGCCCATGGCCGCGGCGATGCTGCGCCCGAGAGAGGTCTTACCAACTCCGGGTGGCCCTGCGAGACAGAGGATCGGACCCTTGAGGTCCTTCTTCAGGCTACGGACGGCGAGATACTCGATGATACGGTCCTTGACCTTCTCCAGATCGAAGTGTTGCTCGTCGAGGATTCGCTTGGCTTCCTTGACGTCGATCATGTCTTCGGTCTCGACCGACCACGGAAGATTGACCAGCCAATCCAGATAGCTGCGAGCAACCGTGTACTCCGCAGCCTGCGGCGGCATCTTGCTCAGACGATCGAGCTCTTTCTCGGCCGTCTTCCGTGCCTCGTCCGGCATCCCGGCGTCGTCGATCTTCTTGCGAAGTTCGTCGTTCTCGGCCTCGCGATCGTCCTCTTCGCCCAGTTCCTTCTGGATCGCTTTCATCTGTTCGCGAAGGTAGTACTGACGCTGGGTCTTCCCCACCTCGTCGGCCACCTGCGACTGAATCTTGGTCGAGATCTCCTGCAGCTCTAGCTCGCGGGTGATCAGCTCGATCAGCTTCTGCACGCGATCGTTGACCACGTTTCGTTCCAGAAGACCGATCTTCTCCTCGGCGGAGATGTTCAAGACGGACGCAGCAAGATCGGTCAGCCGTGCGGGATCGTCCGCACCGGCGGACAGCACCATGTCGCCCAGATCGGAGGAGATGTTCTGCGAGACCTGGACGAGTTTCTGGAATTGATTGATCAGGCTGCGAATCGCGGCTTCGGTCTCGACACCGGGGTCGTTGACATCCAACAGCGGAGTGACCGCGGCCTTGACGAAAGGCTCCGTCGAGATGAATCGATCGACACGAACACGATTCAGCCCCTGGATGATCAGGTTGACGTTGTTTCCGCTTAGCTTGACGACCTTGAGAATCCGGGCCATCGTCCCGACGCGATAGAGTTCGCCCGGCTCCGGGTCGTCGTCGGCAGGATTCCTCTGAGAGATGACGGCGATCGGCTGGCTCTCCCGGACGACATCGTCCAGAAGGTTGAGCGTCTTGCGACGACCGACGGAGATCGGCATGATCGCGTGAGGAAACAGCACGCTGTTTCGGAGCGGTAATACTCCGATTTCCTCGGGAACCTTGGTGTCGTCCATGAAGTAGATTGCCTCTCGATAATGGTGTAGCCAAATCCAAGTATAGTGCCGCGATCGGCCCGTGGCCCGTCCCGCAAGAAACGTCCCGGGGACCCTCCCTGAGCCCCCCGGGACCTCACAAAACCTTGAATTTAGGCCGCGTGGATCTCGACCCGCCTCGGGCGTGACGACTCCGCCAGCGGAAGCGTGATGGTCAGGACGCCATCCTTGTAGCTCGCCGTGGCCTCGTCCGTATCGACGGTTTCCGGGAGAACAAACGTGCGCTCGAAGACACCGGATGTTCGCTCGCGACGACGGAGTTGAACCTCACCCTCGGGTTGGGTCAGGGTCCGTTTCCCGCGGATACTCAGTTCGCCATTCTCGACATCGATCTCGACCTCGTCCTTGTTCACGCCGGGAAGATCGATGGACAGAATTAGATTGCCGTTGGATTCGATTGCATCGACGGCAGGCGTCCAGTGGCCGTTCGTCGGCCGCTGCGGTTGGTTCAGTTCGCGAAAGGGATCCCAGTGGATCATCTTCATTGTTGCACCTCCAGGGGCCATGGTTAGGATGCGGCCCACAATTGCTGATGGCGGAGGGTTAGGACCGCCACCGGGAGGTGTCAAGGTCGGTTACATGACGTAGCCGCCGTCGTCACTTTCACCGCCGGCCGACCCATCCTCGTCACCCCCGGCCTGGCGCGCACGTTCGTCTTCGATCGCTCGCACGATCTCCTCTTCTTCCGGGATTTCGACGTCGTGGATCCCACCCAACAAGAGCAAGCTCTGCCCGACCATCGCAGGATCCTCGTCGAGCCAGTCCCGAAACGGGTCGATCAATTCCTCGGTGCCGAAGAGACTGGCCCACTCCGCGGCCGTGCCGGGACCCAGGATCTCCATGAACCACTCGAGAAAACGACTGATCACCTCGTAGGACGCCTGGGTCCCGAGATCGCACAGGAGAACCATCAAGCTGTGACCGGCCTCCGGCTCGATCGTCCCTGCTTCGATGTGGGCCACGGTAGCCGGTAGGATCGATTCGCCCATCTTGCTGAGGGAGCGCTCCGCCGCACCGAAGACGTAAGAATTCTCGTCGGACAGGTAGCCGATCATCTCCGGAATGAAGTGGATCGCATGCAGCTCGCCGAGAATCAGCAGTGCCGCAACCCGCGGAAAGAACGGCCCCTGTGCCTCGAGCATCCGGAGACACCATTCCTGGGCCTGGTGACCGCGCTCTGGATCACCCTCACAGACAACCGCGATGGCCTGCGGCAGTTCATCGAGGAGATGCGCGGTTTCCAACTCAGCCAACTCGAGCAATCGGTTCAGGTCGCCACGGGCTCCCTGGAGCTCCAGCGGAATGTTCATTCCGCGGGCCACCGCGAACATCGTTGAAAGGTGGAATCCGATCAGCCACTGCTCGAGCGACCGGCCGAACTCCGGAACGACTTCGAGGAACGAAGGCGACGACAAGGCACCCACCACCCCGGAGATGCGTCGGGGTAGATTCTCCCCCGGAAGATCCTGACACGCGGTGAGCGTCCAGTCTGCGAGCGCCTTGACGACCTCTGCAGGGTCCTCACCACGGAAGACCCGTGCGATGCGTTGGATCGTCTCCTCACCCATGGCGGCGAAGATGTCGCAGTCATAGCCGGATTCGATGGCCTTGATCGTCTTGCGGAATTCGATCCGCCCCGAAGGGCCAGTCCGCAAACACCATGCGGCATCATCGATATAGAGACCGTCGAGTAGCGTTCGGAAAGCCTCCCCTGCTCGATGGGGACCCCGCTGACGTAACGCGACGGCCAGCTGTCCGATCAGGTCGGCCAGCCGTTCGGTCTCCGTCAGCGCGAGCGCGCCGCGGAGTGCCGGCGGCTCGACCAGCAACTCGGGCTGCGCCTCAAAGAACTGCTGCACGACGGCCCGCGCCTCCGGGGTCGCCAGATCCGCAATCGCGTCGATCACGATTGCAAGCGCCTGATCGTTCAGGTCGCCACGCTTGAACGCCTCGCCCGCCATCTCCACCACACCCGGGTGACCGGTGCGTGCCAGCGCCCGAAGACAGAGACCAGGAGTGACTCCGCGCAGGACACGAAAACCCCGCACAAGCATCGCGTGATGTTGAGCAGTGCCGTGATCGGCGAGATGTCGTGCGACCAGCGGCGGCGTCGCCTCGTGATCGTCGAGTAGATGTTCCGCGATGGCATCGCAGCATTCGTCGGGGAAATGGCGAGTGAGTCGATCGACCGCCCAGAAACGAACTTCTGCGTCTTCGATCCGTGCGAAGCGCTCAAGATCCTCGAAATTCCATACAAGATCCGACATCGTTGCCTCAAAAAGGGGGGCCGAGGCCACCTTACCATCCTGTCACGAGGCGCGCGATCTAACGACCGATGCGCAGTCCGAATTCGACGGTGCGTGGTGGGCCGGCAAGACTCACCGGCGAGCCGAAGTCCCGAGAGATGATCCGGCCCTCGATCCGCCCGATGTTGTTGCGATCAAACAGATTGAAGACCTGCAGGAACATCTCGCCGCGCGTCCCACTGCCCAGGCGAAACTGTCGATACAGGCGAACATCGACCTGGAACAGCCAGGGCTCGGGCAGTGACGAGATCATCGGCAACTCGAGGGACGGATCGGTGACGAACAGCGGCGCGATATCCGCGTTGTAGTCCGCGCGCACCTGGTTGATGATCTCGAGGTCCGCATCGGCACCGGCGTTGCGGGCGATGCCGTCCGGGCGATCGTTCATCTGGCCGTCCAGATTGAAGTCGGAGCCGGTGATGATCTCGTACGGCAAAGCGCTGGCCGCCTGAAACGCCCCGGAAACACGGACGTTCCACCACGGGATCGGGACGTCGCCCGACAAGACCAGACGATGACGGACGTCGCTGTCGGAACGTCCCCGTTCCCCGCTGAGGTCTTCGCCATTCGGTGGTAATGCGATGCCACCCTTGAGTGGATCGAAGCCCGTATCCTCCGCATCGGACCAGGTGTAGGAGAGATTCAGCCAGCGATCTTCCGCCTGATGGCGGAAGTTGAAGTCCAGCCCGGTGTACCAGTTGCGTCCACGGCTGGTCAGGGCGGCGATTGACCCCAGCGCCGGATCTCGAAGATGACAGGGCAGACCGATCGTGTCATCGCTCAACGGCTCCTGGAACATCGCGGAACATTCCGTGCCGGGATTGAAGATGCCGGTTACCGGGTTGAGATCCAGAAGGACCGTCATGTCGTGTCCGCGAGACTGATTGAACTCGACGCCGAACGAAGATTGATCGTTGAATCGATGCTGGATCCCGACTTTCCACTGCAACGTGTACGGCGTCTCGAGTTTCGTGTCGGTCGAGAACCGAAGCGTCAACTGATCGAAGAAGAACAGGCTCGGCAGGATCGAATCAATCCCGTCGTCCGCGATCGACTGCTCGGTGAGTTCGACGGCGAATCCCTGCGGGAAGAAAAGACCGATCTCGGTCCCGGACGTGATCGCCGCAACGGCCGGGAATCCCAGGGCCAGCTTGTCGTAGAAGACTCCGGCACCCGCACGGATGACGGTCTTGCGGTTCTTGCCGGCGTTGTAGGTGAACGCCATCCTCGGCGCCCAGTTGTCGGTATCCTTGCCCGCGCCGCCGTTTGGAATCGGCGAGTCCAGCGCCACACCCTCGGAGAGCGTGTAGGTGCTGATGTCGTAACGGATTCCGTAGTCCAGGAACCACCGATCGGTCACCTCCCACTGATCCTGCACGAACAATGCGTATCGCGTATCGTCGAGGTCCGCGGCCGGCTCTCCACTAACGTGCGAGAAGACCTGCGGGAACGAGGTGATGATCGCGGGTTCGTCGATCACGGTATCCATGTCATCGTCGACACCGACCTGACCGGGACAGGCGACGAACGGCAGCGTCCCCGCGATCTCGGCGGCGCGGATTTCGGAGATCTGAAGATCGTCGCAATCCCCCGACTCGAACGGGATGTCGCTGACGTAGAGAAATCCGCCGTTGTTGTTGAACGACGTCAGCAGATCCGTCTGCGATCGGATGATGTCGAACCCAACCTTGATCGAATGCCGGCCCCGCCGGAAAGTCATGTTCTCGACAAGTTGGAATCGGGTCTCGTCACGGTCCTGAGTCTGGAGTTGGTTTCCACCGAAGATTCCCCGCGGACGCTCGACGCCCGAGAGGTCGGAGTTGGCGCGCTGGTCAAACTCCGACGTGGCGATCTGCCATCGAACCTCGTTGATCATCTTCGGTGAGACGATGGTCTTTAGGCTGCCACTGAGGGAAATGTCCTGCTCGTCGATGCCGAAACCGTTCTCGGGCGTCCGGATCCCGCCAACGTTGATATTGGTGTCGGAACGATCGTTGGCCGACAGACGGAACATCAACTGATTGGATGCGCCTAGGTTGAAATCGGTACGAAAGAAGATGCTGTCGTTTTCTGTCGGCGAATTGATGAATCCACCGGGAGTGCCCGTTCGATCGAAGCCGGTGTAGGAGGTCAGCTCCTTGCCGGACTGATGCTCGAAGGCGAAGAAGTAGAACGCCTTGTCCTTGCGGAAGGCACCACCGACACTGGCACCGAGCTGGAGTCGATTGGGTGCGTCGAACGAGGCGCCGACGTTCGGTAGGTTTTCAACGAACTCCCCGGTCGAATTCGTGCGATGCGTCGTCCCCTGCATCAACACGCTCCAACTCTGCTCGTTGGCACCGCGACGGGTCACCGCGTTGGTGACGCCGCCGACGGCGCGCCCGAACTCTGCGGAAAACTGACTCTTGAGAACCACGAACTCGCGAATCGTCAACTGTGAGAAGAAGGAGTTGGAGGTCGTCCCGCTGACCTGGTCGTTGTTATCGAGTCCGTCAACCAGGAAGCTGTTGGCCCGTCCGGACTGCCCGTTGATCACGAAGACGGCGCCACGTTCGCCGAAGTAATTTCCCTGCTGGGGTCGTCGGACGGCCGCATCGAGAAGCGCGAGATCGGTGAAACTCCGACCGGCCAACGGAAGGCTCTCGGTCTGCGCCAGATTGAATCGCACCTCTCCGGACGTCTGCTTCGGATCGAGGAGACGAGCATTGGCACTGACCGTGATTCGTTCCTCGATGCCCCCGGTTGTCACGAAATCCAACTCGAGCGTTTTCTGGAGTGAGAGAGTCACCGTCCGCGACTCGCTGGCCTCCCCCCCGGGGACCCGTGCGACGACCGTCCAGATACCGGACTGAATCTCGTCAATCCGATAGACGCCCTTGTCGTCGGTCACAGCCGTCCGGATCGTCCCGGACTCTGCGGACCGCGCCTGAACAACGGCGGCGACGACCGGACGTCCATTCTCATCGGCGACACGCCCACGAAGTCCGGATCCGGTAGTCTGTGCGAAGGAAGCGCCGCCGACCAGCATCGCCAGGATGCAGAGGGTGGACGCTAACGGCACTCTTGAGGAACTCACGAGACGGACAGCCTCCGAAAAGGCGAACGGGACTCGCCCCGAATTCGGATTAAACACGAATCCGCAAACTCACACAACCGAGGAGAATTACTGACCGAAATGGCCCAGCGGGCCGCGATTCGATCCTCCGATACTCCGGATGAGGTAGAACCCCTCCGCCGCCGGGCGCGTGAGACAGGTCGCCCCACCGCTATCGGGCATCAGCGGGGTGAAGTTCACCGCAGCCGACGGGTCGGTTGCATGCAAAGCCTCATAACTGTCGACACAGGCTTCGACAACGGCATCCCAGCAGAATTCGGTGTTGGCACCGGACGGATTGACGGTCAGGTTGACAACTTCCTCGGCGGGACTGCACGCGCTGGACGTCGTCGCGAGCAGTTCGACCGGAACCGGAGTCGTTCCGCCCGGGACGGTCATCGGAAACAGCACGCTCTCAAACGTGAAGGTAAATCCGCTGCTCGGGCTGGTGTAGTCCTCTACAGAAGTGACGGTGATGTAATAGTCGGTGCCCGGAGTCAGTGAGTCGATCGTCGCGGTCCGACCCGTCGGTCCGAATGCCACCTGACCCGGGTTGCTCACGGAGTCGAAGGCGTAGCTGCCATCCGTCACGCCCGAATCCGTATCCCAGTAGATCCGAAAACTATCGATCTCGGTGATATCCGGGTTCTGTGAGTCGCCACTGGCGTAGGGTTCGTCGCCGGGGTCCCAGGAGATATCAATGGTGGTCTCGGCGACGCCGTCGTTAGTGATCGAGACCGGCGGGAAAATGCCGAACTTGATATCGGTATCCTCGAGCGTCGTGAAATTGGCGTTCTGCTCGTTGAGCTTGGTGCCCAGGCGAGCGACGGTGCCGACATTGGGTGCGACCCAGAGATAGGTCGACAGGTGAACGGTCTGGAAGTTGATCCCACACGCCGAACCGAGACCGGTGCAATAGGAAACCAGGTTGTGAACCAGCAGCGCTTTGAAACTATGGCGGGAAGGTAGCGTGATCACTCCTTCGCCAACGACCTCGCCACTCTGGGTTCCCGTCTCGCTGCCACAGGAATAGGGGTAGACCGGGCAAAACGAACCACAGGATGTCTGGCAGACCGTGTTGAAGATGACGTTCTCGCAGGTGAACGGGTTGTTGGTCCAGAAGTCGTTCGGCTGGCCCTGTTCCGGTCCACGCATGTAGAACGGATCGGTCGGTCCGTCCTGGTGGACAAACTGCCAGAGCGGCGTGTCATTGGTGACGTAGCAAAAGCGTGCCTCGCCGTCGGTCAGTCCGCCGGACTTCCCTTCGAACCGAGTCCCCGCCCGCAACCAGATCGTGCTGTCATTCACGCGGTCTTCCCGTTCCTGGATCGAGAGGATCGGGAACCCCGTACCGGTGTCGAATTCCGGGTCCTCGCGATTCAGTTTCACACCGGGAAGGGTGAAGCCACACTCGTTGTAGTTACATGTCTCATCGGAGGAGACGGTGGTACTCATCGAGGCGATCTTTCGATCGGCGGGTGGCGTGACCGGTAACTTGAAGTTCCAGTTGGTCGCGGCCACGATGCCATCGATGTCGTCGAACGATGGATCCGTCAAGGACGAGATCAGAGTGGGGTCTCCATAGTCCACGCCGTAGGCAAGACGGGTCTCGACGGGTGCGTCGATCTCGTCCACGAAAATTTTCAGCGGAGTCATTCCGCGCAGGACCTGATCGACCACCGAGACCTCACTGATCCCGGTCCGCGTCAGGCCGTCGGCGGCGATGGGGCCGGAGACCTCGGCCACGACTCCGGCCCAGGGATCGACCCAGCGATGGGTCAACGTCGTGGCAACGGACTTCCCATCACGATCAGGTTCGTAGGTCACGATACGCTGGAGCACAACCTGTTTGGGTCCCGAGGGCAATACGACCCAACCCATGCCGACCCGTCTCACATCCATCTCCGACGTGGCGGATCCGCCATCACCTTCGACGGTCACGACAAGACGGTTCTTACGATGGACGGCCAGGAACTCTTCGTCCTCGTGTGGAAGCAGCCACCTGCGCGCGTCGTCTTGCCCGTCCGATCGGACGAAGTTCGATTGACGCTGGAATCGATCGACACCCGATCCCTCATCGAGGACATGGAAACGATGGGGCTGGGACTCGAGGGTCGAGATCGTCCGGACCCACGTCCGCTCGACGGACAGCGAACCGAATTCCCATCGCGTGCGGCCCTCCGGAGACAACATGTCTAACGGCAGCGGCTGCGCGATCAGATCGACCTGCTGAAACCGTGCCTCATGGAGCGGCGTCAGGGCCGCGGTGTCTGCGCCGGCCGCCAGGGCGTTCCCTGTCGTACAACACAGACAGCCCAGGAGAAGTGCGAACCAGATCGGACGACCCATTGAGAACTCCCTCGTTCGTTGCCCCACCCGCAGGTTTTACTCCGAACGGGGACGACACACAACCGCGTAAACACTGTTTACTGAACGGTTTGCAGGAATTCGTTTGCTTCATCGACCCAATCGGCCGCTTCCGGATGCCCGTTTGCCAGCCACGCTTCCGCCATCGCCCGTGCCCGGAGGAACGCGCCGCGACCTTCATCGTCCTCCGTGACGGCAACCAACGCCTCGCCGAGCACCAGCACGTTCGGCGGAAACGAATCGTCGATCGTCATGGCGAGGCGGGCCTGCTCCAGTCCGACGTCCGGATCCCCGGGCCCCGTCGGCCAACCGGGTGCTCGCAAGTACAGGAGAGCCAGTACGCGATGGGGACCACCGTGGTCCTGGGTCGCATCCAATTCGATGGCCTGACGTAACCGGTCCTCCATGACGTCGAGACCGTCGATCGCCGTTGAGCGGCGCTCTCGCGCCTGCGCACCGACCGCCAGGGCAAGCCAGTAGACGCAGGCCGCATCGCCGACGAAGTCTCGTTCGCAGAGCTGGCCGTCATTGACGGCCCGCGCCGCCGTCGCACGCCGCTCGTCGGGCTCGCCCACCCGCGTCGATAGCCAGAGTCGAACTCGGATCGCTCCGAGGAGTCCGTTGCGGTAGTGGGTCCGATCGGTTTCCTCGCGACCGCGGGCCGCGACCTCGTCGTAGAAGATCAACGCCTGTCGGACGTCGGTTTCAACGCGGGTCTCGAACGAACGCTCGGCCCGTTCCAGCAGTTCGTCGAGCGATCCGGACTCCACGGATTGGGTAGGGGCCAGTTCGATCGGGTCGCGAAGCGCCGAGCGACAACCCATGCCAACCAGCGCAAGGAAGAGGACGACGACGATGAAAGGAACCCGAGTCCGGGACGACCCGTGCGTCGGATTCACTCGACGGTCTCCGGTTGCAGGCTCTCAAGCAGGGCCAGTTCTCGGTCGTCCAACGGCTGAAATCTCACGAGTTGTGCTCCGCCCAGCGCCTCCTTGCCGTCGTCGGTGGAGTGCATTCGCTGCAGGGCGCTCTCGAGGAGTTCCCGCGTTCCAGACGGGGCGCCCTCCCCGACCCAGCAGAAGATACTGGCGGGCATCTCGATGGACGTCGTGACGACCTCGAGATCGCGTGCCATGGATAGGTTCGCTAGAGAGGCCGTCTGAAACTGATCCAGGAGGATCGCCACCGACTCGCCGGCCGCGGCTTTTCGAATGTCCCTCAGGATCCGTTCGCTGAACTGGATCTCTACATCTTCCGGCGGCGCTCCCCAGTCCGCCAGCGCGACCTGGCGGACGAACTCTGGCGAGTAGCCGGGCTTGCCCGCCACGATCCAGCCGGAGAGCGACGCCGGGTCGCTGATCCGGTCCTTCAGGGCGACGAGGCTCCACGAGTCGTTCTCGCCGTTCTCCTGGATCGCCTCGAGGACCGGCGTCAACGCCAGCTCGTCGGCAAACTGGAAGAAGAACGGAAGCGGAACGAGGACCGCCGCAACATCGCCCGCCTTCAGGCGCGCCAACCCCGAGTCCAACTGCTCGTAGTAGGTGAACGTCACATCACCATCGTCAAGATCCGCGACGCCTTCCGTCGAGCGCGCCAGCGCATCCATCGATGGTTGGGCCTGTTCGGTGTTTCCGGGATAACCGGGCGCGATGGCCAATATGTTGAGAGGCTCACCGAACGCGAGGGTTGCCATACCCAGGGCGACGACGGCGGTCAGGATCCATGTGCGTTTCATCACTGAAAATCTTACCGCGTCGGTCGTTTCCTTGCTATCCCCAGCGCAACCAGCAGGTTTGGCAGGACGATGGTGGAGGTTATCAGGCAGGAACCGACACCCAGGAGCAGGACCAGGCCGAGGCTCGCGATTCCCCGATGAGATGCCAACGCAAGGCTGCCGAATCCGATCATCGTCGTCAGGGACGCGATCAGGATTGCGCGACCGGTGTGACGCAGCACCATCTCCATGCCGGCGGCTCCCTCGAGTCGCGTCCGATGGATCACGTGGACACCGTTGTCGATACCGACCCCGATGATCAGTGGAACGGCGACGAGATTCGCGAAGTTGAACTGCAGACCGAAAATACGCATGAACCCCAACATCCACACCACACCCATGCCCAGCGGCAGCAGCGCCAGCGCCGCCAGAGTCAGATTCCGAAAATCGATCCAGAGGATGATCGCGACGAGAAACGCTCCGATGCCGACCGATCGATAGAAGCCACCGGTGATCCGGCCGGCCATCTTGTGAAACACCCGTGGGAAACCCGTGGCGTCTGCGGCGACCCGCTGGGACCCTTCGATGTACGGTGTCAGGAATTCCTGGTCGAAGACATCGCCGTCGGGATAGAGAAACCCGAGGGGTTTTCCGCTCCGCGTGAAGTAGCGTGCGCGGATCGCCGACGGGAGCGTGTCCAAAGTTGGCGGATCGGCGCGCAACGCCTTCTGCAGCAGGCCCCACGGCGCCTGCATCCAATCGATGAGTCGCTGCTGTTGCTGCTGCCAGACCCGGTGTCGCGCGTCATCGGTCTCGGCGGCAAGTCGAACACAGGTCGCCGCCTCTGTCGTGGCCGAGTCCAACGGCTCGACCAGATCACTTAATCCCGCCGTGAAGGCGGCATCGAGTGCGTCGAGGAACGCGTTTTCAAGTTCGCGACACGAGGACACCCAATCGGCCGCTGTCGATTCGGAGGCCTCCGACGGGAATCGAACGTCGGTCATCAGGCTTCCAAGTTCGGTGATCCCCGCGTGCGACTCTTCCACGTCCTCGGGCAGGAACTCCAACGCCGACTCGAAACGGAGGATCGTCGGCTCCTCCGCCGCGCGTGCTCTCTGTGCGCTCAACTCGTTCATACTCTCGGCAACGACGATGTTGTACAGCGGCGAAAGCCGAGACTCGAGCGCCATTCGTCGCTGGTACGACAGCGATTCCGATCCTTGCGGCAGTAGGTCGAGGATGTTGGTGTCGAAGCGGATCCCCCCCATCAGGCCGATGGAAACGACGGTCCAGACGAGGGCGAGCCCCACCACGAGCCGCGGAGCGTGACAGATCTTTCCCGCCATCCGCTCGACCCAGATCCGGTCGACGGCGGATGCGCTCCTCCCCCTCTCTGCGCCCACACGAGCACGTCGCCGAGCACGGGAACGCCCGAAGACCACGATGAGCGCCGGCAGCGTCCACGCCGCGGCGATCCAGCAGAGTAAGACCCCGACGCCGGCCACGAGGCCCAACTCGCTAAACCCTCGGAATCTCATCAACTGAATGGACAGGAACGCTACGGAAGTCGTCACCGCAGCCACCGTAACTGCAGGGCCGGTGACCTTGAACGCGTTCCGCGCGGCGGCGAGCGGATCGATCGTGTGCCCCCCTTCGAGTTCGTACTCCGAAACGGGATGGATCCCGTAGGCAACACCGATGCCGACGAGGGTCGATATGAACGACGACGTGATCATGTTGAGGTAGCCCAACTCGATCCACACGGCACCGAACGACCACGCGATGCCTACGGCCAGCGCCGTGAGGACCAACCAGACATGCGTACGCCAGCGAAACACGAAATACGTCAACAGCGCCACGCCGAAGATCGCAAAGAAGGAGGTCCTGAACGTGTCCCGCTTCACGGAGTCCATCTCGGCCACGACCAACGCAGGCTGACCCGTAAACACGACTCGAAAGCCGGGGTGATCGATCTGAGCGTCGCGGATGCGATCGCCCAGAGTGGCCAGGAGTCCGCGCCTGAAATCGAGGCTGTCATCCTTGCCGGCAGGCGTGATCAGGATGAAATAGGTCAAGCCGTCGTAAGTCTTGAGGTAACCGTCCGCCTCATCGCCGTAGCGCTGCCTGCCGAGGACGTCCATGAACGGCACGTCGGTCCATGCCGATACGGAGGCCACGGGGTCCGCCAGGAATTCGTTCTGATACTTGAGGTAGTTGAGAATGGGTGTCAGGTCTGCATCTTGTCCGGAATCGGCGGCGCCGCTCTCCAGCGAGCGGGAGAGTTGGCCCGACAACACTCGATTCAACGCCGGGAAGCCGTCAACGGATCCCAACAGATCGAGAAGTGGCTGTTGATCGCGAACACGGTCGACGATCTTCGAGAGATCGTCCGGCGGCATGAGATAGAGCCCGCGCTCGTAGAACCAATTCCGGTCGACTCGATAGAAGACCTGGGCGACGCTTTCGTCGTTGGCGACAGCCTCCGCAACAACGCCGACGAAGGCCTGGAGAGACTTGGCATCCGCGTCGCGCGCCGCTTCCGGATCGGCCTCGACGCAGGCGATGAGGGCCTCGGTCCCTTCGTATTCGTCGAGGAGTCGTCCCCAACGCTGCTGATCCGGATCGTCGTCGGGCGCCAACTCGCTTCGAGACTTGCGGAACTCGACCTGAGAGCCGAGCGCGAGCGCGATCAGCAGAAGCCCCCCGGAAATCGCCAGAACCGTCAGGGGGCGCGTGAAAGCGAGCGATTGAATTCGGCCGAGTAGCGAGCGCAGCAAGGTGATAAGCCTGACGTAGACCGGCGGGGGAAGTCTCGCCGAACGATCTTACTTTATCAGGCGAAGAGTGTCGGCGTAGCCTCAACAAGAACGGGCCGGGCGACAGATGTCACCTGGCCCGTTCGTCAAAACGCTCTGACTACATTTTCTTCTTGTCGTGATCGTCGTCGCCCGAATGGGGACGCTCGATCTTTATACGCCGGATACTCGGCATCTTCTGCTTTTCGAGCGGGACCGAATGCTGCGGACAGAGGAACGTCTCGTGCCGCCGGTCCTTCTCGATACGGGTCGTGGTGTCCCCTTCGGGGCAACGCAGAACCAACTGATCGGCGGAGAGAAAGATCGCGTTGGGGCCTGCGATCGCGATGTCGTGACCGTCTTCACTGACCCACTCGCCCTCGGCACCGTCCGGGGAGATGACCACGGAGTTGTTCTCGTGGTGGAAGAAGTGATTCCCGTGCCCTTCGCCGCTGACGAGAACTTCGAACTCGTCGCAATCGTCGCCCTCGCAGTCGGCGTGCTTCTCGATAATGACACGCGCAAGGCCTTCACCCGAGGCGAAATCCGCGATCGCAGGATCGGCACCGCATTCGTCCTTGTTTCCGTGGCAGGTACGGGTCTTCTGAACGACGATCGCGACCGAGTCGCCATCGCCGGCGGTGACGATGGAACAGTTATCGCTGTCCACGTTGCAGAGGATCTCGATCTTCTTCTCGTCCCCGCTCTCGTTTCGCAGGAGGGTCACGACGTTGCCGGAGCGTGTCGCAGTGATCTGCTTGTCGCCGGCTCCGAAGACACGGGTTTCGCCGTCGGCCAGATCTCCCACGTCAAAACTCTCTGCGCCGTCTTCGTGAAGGATCATGGCGGAGCCACTGTGGCTCCAGGATCGGGCGTGGCCGTCTCCTGCGAGGGCGGCGGTCAAACCGGCGGCCAACATGACAACCCACGACAGGATCCAGGTTTTCTGCTTCATTTTTGTTCCTCTCCTCGGCCCACCTCGCGGTGAGTCCATTGTTTTCCCGCCCTCTACCTTGCACGTCCCGTGCCGGATTCTTACGCCCTCAGCGGGGAGATTAGCTCGGTTTCGATTCCTCCGATCGCCCGATAACGGGTCGCGCGGCCTCAGGTGAGGTGAGGCGCGGAAGAGCATTTAACAATTTTAGTTTTGTGCGGAATGCGAAACCGCTAGAAAGCGGATCAGGCTGTCCGTATATAAAGGAAGATCGGTAAATGCCAGATTACAAGACGCTTCGGTCCGGCGGTGCTGCCATCGGACCGGGGGGTTCTGTAAGATGGCGATCCCGGTCGGCCCGCGAGTGGACTGCAGGGACGACCGACGGCACGGACGAATCTGGGATGGCACAACGACAGGCGGAAGCCAGCGACAGGACTCTGCGCTCACGATTCGAGTGCAAGTACATCATCAGCCCGATGATCGTGGCCGAGGTCCGTGAATTCATCCGGCCGTTCATGAAACCGGATCGCTTCGCGGCGATGCGAGAGGACTATCGCTATCCGATCTGCAGCCTCTACCTCGACTCGGAGGATCTTCGCCTCTATCACCAGACCGAGGGCGGCCATCGGGATCGCTACAAGCTCCGGATACGAACCTATTCCGACGATCCGGCGACACCGGCGTTCCTGGAAGTGAAGAACCGAATCAACACCATCGTCCGCAAGAACCGTGTGCGGTTGGAACGCCAGTGGGTCCCGTCGCTCCTCGGCCTCACGACCGACGATGCTCCGACGCCTCCCACGGAGGCCCTCGATACGATGGCCTACTTCCGACACCAGATGGCGTTCGCCCGCGCGAGACCCGTCGTCCGGGTCCGCTACATGCGTGAGGCGTACGAGTCCCGCGGGGATGATCCGGTGCGGATCACGCTGGACACACAACTCAGGCATGCGGTCACGATGGACGACAACCTGTCCCATGAAGACGGTCGATGGGTGAGCACTCCCACTCCCGGAACGATCCTGGAATTGAAATTCACCGAACGCTATCCGTCGTTCATTCGCGACATCGTCCGCGTCTTCGGTCTGATGCAACAGGCCGTCCCCAAGTACGTCTGGTCGATGGAGCACGTGCTGCACGGCGGGCGCGAAGCGACATTTGGTCTGGACGGTGTCGAACTTCCGCCCATGCGGACGAGCTGAGGAGGTCGAAGGACGGTGCAAGAGTTCATGCACGCCATGGAGGCCGCAAACAACGGGTTTGGCGACTTCTCGTTTGCGTCGACGATGCTGGCGATGTTGTTGGCGTTCGTGCTCGGGCAGTTGATCGCCTGGACCTACACGTGGACACACAGCGGTCTGTCGTATTCTCGTTCGTTCACTCAATCGCTGGTCCTGATGACGCTCGTCGTCGCCCTGGTGATGTTCGTGATTGGTGACAGCCTCGTCACGGCTTTCGGACTCCTCGGTGCGTTGGCGATGATCCGCTTTCGAAACGTGCTGAAAGACACGCGCGACACCGTGTTCGTGTTCGTCACACTCGTGGTCGGGCTAGCCGTCGGGTCACAACTGTACTTGACCGCGATCATCGGAACCGTTTGCCTTCTAGGGGTGGTGATCTATCTGGACGCGACCGGATTTGGAAGTCACGGTCGATTTGACGGCTACCTCACGGTCCGCGTTGCATCGGCGGGCGTCGGACTTGAAACGTCTTCCGATCTGCTCGATCGTTTCTGTCGGGCAATCAAGCAAGTCTCCACTCGCCAGAGTGGCGAAGACGAGTCGGCTGAATTCGTGTTCCAAATTGGACTTCGTGACCGCAATCGCGCGGGCGACTTGTTGAGCGAGTTACGCGAACTCGACAGTGTGACGCATGCGTCCGTCGTTCTTCGAAGCGATCTGTCGGAGGTCTAGGTCTCATGAGCGAATCCCAACAGACGATTCCGACGCCGCGCGAACAGCGCGTCGCGGACTTCAAGGTCCGCACATTACCGATGATCGTGTGGTTCGTCGCCGCCGCGTTGGCGATCGGACTTCTGATCGGGCGTGGACAAGATTTCGAGTACGTCGGTCTTGCCAACTCGTTGCAGTATGAGGTTTCCGCATCGGCCACCGGCACGCTCGAAACGGTCGTGGTGGATCTCTACGACACCGTTCACCCCGGCGACGTCGTTGCCAAGATGGACGATGCCCCGCTCCTGGCGGCGATTGACACGGCAAATGGTGCATTGGCGCAGCTTCGTGCAGAACTCGCTGCACGACGGATCGAGATTCTCGCCGATCGTGGCGCGGACCACGCGGATCGCTCGGCGGACCTGCGTCGATTCCAGGTTGACGAGGAAGAGCGACGGCTGGAGATCCTCTCGCTTCGCGTCCAGATCGAAAGCGACGAGATCGAGGTCGAGCGGCTTCGACTTGAAGCGCAACGCGCACGCCCTCTCCTCGAGACGGGGCTGATCGGACAACAGGAATTCGACAATTTTACTCTGCTCTACGACAGCGCAAATACGCAACTCGCCGAGAACCGCGTCCTGCTGGCGCAGACGGAAGAGGAATTTCGTGTCGCGCAGGGGCGTCGAACCTCGTTCGAAAGCAAGATGCCGTCGTTCGCCAATCTGGACACGCTCCTGGAGCCGCTGCGGGCTGCCATCGGCGTCGAGCAGGCCCGCATCCGCGAGATCGAGTTGACGCGCGAAGCGATGCTGCTGCGTAGCCCGATTGACGGGCAGGTCAGCCAGATTCTCTGCCGATCCGGGCAGGCGGTCGTTCCCGGGGAACCCATACTCACTATCGCGGATCAGAGCGTGTCCGAGATCGTCGCCTACGTGCGGGAAGGTGACTCAAGGGACATCGCCGTCAACACGCCGGTCCTCGTCGCCAGTCGTACGCGACCTGGCGCACTATCGGAATCGGTGGTGGTACGGGTTGGCGAGTCGATCGCCCCGCTCCCCCAACGTCTCTGGAGAGATCAGCGGATCCCCGACCACGGAAGGGCACTCGTCATCGCAGCCTCGCCCAACATGGATCTCATGCCGGGCGAGCTGGTCGGTGTAAAGTTACTGCGTCGCTAGCGACGCCACTCCATCAGCCCGGTGCCTTTTCGACCAGGATCTGCGTGGTAGGCGCCGAGGCGAACCCCGCCTGTTCGGCTCGGTCAAGGAGTGTTTCGGCACGCTGGTCCTGACCAAGTGTTCGGCATTGGTCGGCCGCTCGCCGCAGGAAAATTTTCTCTTCGGGTGCCTCAGCCAGCGCGCGATCCAGGTGATCCCGTGCGGCGTCGAAATCCTGGTTCAGATTTGCGTTCATCGACCGGGCAAGTTCGGCCCGTGGCCCCGACCCGAGACGCGCGACGGCGCTGTCGGCGGCATCGAGTTCGCTCTGAAACACCGCCAGCCAGACTTCGCCGGCGGCGATTCGTTTCGGATCTCCACCGAATTGGAGGCTGCGAGCAAGCGCTCGTCTTGCCTCCACCGGTTTCCTCTCGCTCATCTCGACTTCTGCCAGCAACAGAGGAACGAGCGGATGCTCCGGGAGTAACCCCATCCGCTCGACAAGAAAGCCTTTAACACGATTGTAGTCTCGGATACGAACCGCGGTGCGCTCTTCACGTCGCCCGTCGTCGGTCCGCCCCAGTCGGAGAAGCACCGAAGCCAATTCCGAGTGAGCCTCTGCTGAACTGGGTTCAAGTTCGACGGCACGGCGGATCAAGGTCTCCGCTTCGTCGAGTTCGTTCGCGCCGGCACGGAGCCGCCCCAACGCGAGATGGAGCTGCGCCGAATCGGGATGCAACATCAGGGCGTCAGAGACGACCTGGGCCGATTCGTCGGTCTCGCCGATGACTCGCAGCCCTCGCCCAAGATAGGCGGCGTAGAGGGCATTTTCCTTCGATAGGCGGTAGGCATTTCGAAGGGCATCGACGGCTCCGGGAAAATCGCCGGCCGTATGGCGGGTGACTCCAAGCCGGAACCAGCCCTCCGGGTAATCGGGCTCGAGCTCCGTGACCGTTTCGAACGAGGTGGCCGCCAGGTCCCACCGATTCACTCGAAAAGCATGATAGCCCTGGAAGAACCATGCCCACATGCGTCGATCGTTTCGCTCGACCCGGTCGCCGAAGAATCGAAGGGCTTCCGTATCCCGCCCGGCACTGATGTAGATATTCGAAAGCGTCTGCCAGGTGGCCTCGGAGGCGGGGGCGATCGCCAACGCGCGTTGCGCCGCCGCGACGGTGCCGTCGATGTCGCCCCGTTCATTGGCGGCGGTGAGGTCACGGATGGCGCTTGCGTATCCGGGCGACGCAAGACCCGGGTCGTCGGAACCGCTCCAGTCGCGCTCTCCGGCCGGCGACCCGACAACGCCACCGGTGGTGGAACTCGGCGGCTCCGAACTACAGGCCGCGAAGACGAGACAGGCGATCCACAACCCCATCGCTCGATAACTCATGACCCCTCTCCCCGGTAGGGAATCCGCTCGACGATTCCCTGCCCCTCAACAATACGGTACCGTGCGCCCGCGGCGACGGCCTCCAGATTCTCGACCGCCCCCGAGGGCCAGGAAATCTCGACACGATCGGCCAGCCGATTGGCACCGAGTCCGACGTGGATCGGATAGCGACTCTGGGATAGATACGAGTTGAACGGGTTGACGCGATGCCGATCCACACCGTCGGGTGTCGTGACCTGCACCCGGGCCGCGACTGCGTAGCGATTGGGTCCGGACGATCGCAAGTCCAGGTCGAGCGAGAATCCGGCTCCGGACCCACCTTCGGTTCGGATCAGGAGCGTGGGGATCTGATCCATGTTGGTCACTACGAGATCCAGATCGCCGTCTCCCTCGGCATCCGTAATCGCGACGCCGCGGCTCGACTCGCGCACCGCCATGCCGCTGCCGGACTCGTTGCTGACGTTGCGGAACGTCCCATCTCCCGAGTTCAGGTACAGCGTGTTCGGTTGCCGAAAACTCGTGTTGAGTTGGGCGTGAGAGTCCACGGCAGGGTAGATATGCCCATTGGCGACAAACAGATCGAGGCGCCGATCGTCGTTGGCGTCGAAGAACTTAACGCCCCAGACCAGATTCAGGTAACTATCCTGCAGACCTGCGGGGAACGTGTCGTCACGGAACAACATCTGGCCTTCGTTTCTATAAAGCGTGTTCCAGTCGTGCGAGAAATTCGTGACGACAAGATCGAGTCTGCCGTCGCCGTTGTAGTCTGCCGCGTCGGTCCCCATCCCCGCCTGCTCTTTGGCATCCCCGTTGGTGGCCACACCGGAACGCGTGGCGACGTCGGTGAAATTCAGCCCACCCTCGTTCATCCAGAGGTAGTTCGACTGCGAGTCATTGGCGACGTAGATGTCCTGGTCGCCGTCCTCGTCGAAGTCCGCCGCGACCACACCTAGTCCGTATCGCGGCGCCGCGTCCGAAGCGATCCCGGCTAACCGGCTGATATCCGTGAAACGACCGGAGTCATTTCGGTACAACGTGTCCGGTTGGGCGACTAGCCCGTGCGGGCCGCGAAACACCGCGATTCCCTTCCATACGATCCGACTCCCACCGTGCGGTGGGTTAGCGAGATCGAACTCGCAGTAGTTCGCGACATAGAGGTCCAGATCGCCGTCGCCGTCGAGGTCCGAGAATGTCGCACCGGCACTCCAGGCATCGGGTGCGCCGGACACTCCCAACTCGAGAGTTTCGTCGACGAAGGTCCCGTCCCCCGAATTGCGATAGAAAACATTGGGACCCCAGTTGGTGACAAACAGATCGAGATCGCCGTCGTCGTCGATATCGACGAAATAGGCACCCTGCCCCCATGTCGCCAGGGCGACACCCGCCTCGTCTGCGACCTCGTCGTAGGTCCCGTCTCCGCGGTTTCGATAGAGCCGATTGTGCTCCGATCGTCGATTGGCGAGCCAGCCGGAGGAACTCTGGGCGGTGACCACGTAGAGATCTTCATCTCCATCGTTGTCGTAGTCCCCTACCGCCACGCCGGTTCCGGTCGTCTCGAGGAGATGATTCTTGACGGCGTCTCCGACGATCACCGGATGCGTCAGTCCCGCATCGCGTGCGCGGTCCACGTACACGGGTGGCGCGGTCTCCGCGACACCGTCGTCGACGTCGTCGATGCCTGCGGGACAACCAAGCTCGAGGATCGTCATGGTCGCGATCAGCGCTACGGCGAGTCGACGCATGACAGGATCAACAGCGGCGGACGTACTCGAACTCGAACGGCTGCCCGTTGATGCCACGGGCCGGTGGTGCCAGCCAGTTGGCGATCTTGCCGGGGGCCAGAACCGGCTTCATCAAGTGCTTGACGTACGTCTTGTCACCCTCGGTCGGAAGCCATTCGGCCCGATGCGCCTCGAATGTCTCGGCGCTGACGGGGTTCCCTTGCGGATCAAACGTATGGCCTGCGAAGATTCCCATCTTTCGATTGAATCGACGATTCGGCAATTTGATCTCGTAGTTGATGCCCTCGGCGCGAATGATCTTGTTCCAACGATCGACACCCCGTTGGTTGTCATCGACGTAGGCGTCTCGCAACACCTCGTTCATGGCATTCCTCATCGGTACCAGGCGCGTCTCGATCTTCCCGTCCTGCAACACGTCCATCTCGTAGTTTCCGCTGAGAGCCACGTGATCGTCGTACTTGTCTTCCTTGGCCCGCCCCTTCAGTCCCGCAGCGAAGTAGTCGGCCGCGTTCGAGGAGATCTCGCCGCCGAACAGATCTAGGCTGGACGAGTACCAGAAATTGACGTAGCGCTGGATCAGGTCAAGCTCGAATCCGCCTCCCGCGCGGGCGTCTTCGTTAGGGTCTTCCTTCATCAACTCGCACGCACGTTTCAGAACTCGCCCGATTCCGGTCTCTCCGACGAACATGTGATGAGCTTCTTCGGTCAGCATGAACCGTGTGGTTCGTGAGAGCGCATCGAACCCGCTCTCGGCGAGGGCCAGAAGTTGGTACTTCCCGTCACGATCGGTGAACATCGTGAACATGAAGAACGACAGCCAATCGTCGATCGGTTCGTTGAACGTGGTCAGGATTCGCGGTTTATCGAAGTCTCCCGAGCGACGCTCGAGGAGCTCCTCGGCTTCCTCCCGTCCGTCGCGACCGAAGTGGGCGTGCAGCAAGTAGACCATCGCCCAGAGGTGTCGTCCTTCCTCCACGTTGACCTGAAACAGATTGCGACAGTCATAGAGGCTCGGTGCCGTATCACTGAGAAGACGTTGCTGCTCGACGCTGGCCGGTTCGGTATCGCCCTGCGTCACGATGATCCGGCGAAGTGCGTTTCGAAACTCGCCGGGAACCTCCTGCCAAGCGGGGTCGCCGAAGCCATCCCCACACGGAACCCGGCGATCGGCCTCCGGCGGCGCAAGAAAGATTCCCCAGCGATAGTCCGGCATCTTCACGTAGTCGAAGTGCGCCCAACCCTTGGAGTCGACCGAAATCGCCGTCCGCAGATAGATATCGTCCGCCTGATAATCGGCGGGTCCGGCGTCCTGCCACCACTTCAGGTAGTTCGGCTGCCATTTCTCCAGTGCCCGCTGAAGTCGTCTGTTCTGTGAGAGATTGACGTTGTTTGGAATCTTCTCGAACAGTTGCATCAGGTCCTCCTGAAATCAAAGGTCGGACGGTCGGGTCTGCCGTAAAGCGTCAATGCGCCTTGTTTGCCCACCGCGTTGGGTCGCTGGAAGATCCAGTTCTGCCACGCGGAGAGACGTCCAAAGATCTTGGAATCGCAGTTCTCACTGCCCGGGAAACGAAGGCTGGCCTCCATTCCCGTCAGAGAATCCGGAGAGAGACTGGAACGTTCCTCGATGGCTAGTCGAACCTCGTCCTCGTAGTCGATGTCATCCGCAACCACAGTGACGAGCTCGGCCTCTTCCGTGTCGGCCGCGTCGTAGCTTCGTGATTTCGCCAGAAGCTTCTCTGCCTGCTGGGGCTTGCCGAGAAAGCGGACCACCATCCTCGTCGGCCCGTGAGACATCGGGTACGCGCCGGCATTCATTCGGTTCAGTGCGACGGCGACAGGACGATCCGGATCGTCGAGCATATACGTTCGATCGGACGCCAACGACAACTCGAACAGCGTGCCGCCAAAACAGGAACCCGGTTCGATCAACGTAAACAGCGATCGTGCGGTCAGGTCCATTCGGCGAAGGGTCCGCGCGATGAACAACCGGACCTCGTCAAGAAACCAGTCGTCTCCCGCATTCTCCAGGATGGCATCGTGGGCCAGCACATCCTCCAGGCTGCCCTGGCTCTGAATCAACACGAGACCGATGGAGGCCTCGTTCGCACGAAGGTCGCAAAGGGCGTCGTCAAATTCTCTGAATAATCTGAACAGCCACCAGGACGCTCCCAGCTCCTTCGCAGCAGCCGCATCGGCCGGAGCCGTTTGATCCGGACCCTTGATCTCGATTCGCGCGACCCGGCTCTCCCGATCGAGGTTGACCTCGAGCGTGGAGTAGATCAATCGGTCGTCCTCAATCGTCTTGTCCAGGGGTGTGAGCTCGATCCCCGAATCGCTCCGTGCCGGCGACGAACCGGCCAACTCTTCGGCGCGGGCCTGGACGAACTCATCAAACTTGCTTCGTGGGACGGTCGCGTCGATGAGTCCCCATTCGACGGCGCGTTTGCCCTTGACCCCCTCTGCGGTCGTGCAAAACACGTCGGCCAGGTCACGTCGCACCTTTCGTTTGTCGACGAGCCGAGTCAATCCGCCGGTCCCCGGCAAGACGCCCAACAGCGGAACCTCCGGAAGGCTAACCGCCGAGTTTCCATCGTCGATGAGCACGATGTCACCGCATGCGAGCGCAAGCTCGTAGCCACCTCCGGCGCAGGTGCCGTTGAGTGCGGCCAGAAAACGCTGACCGCTGTTGGCTTCCGCATCCTCAATGGAAAGGCGAGTCTCGTTGGTGAACTTGCAGAAGTTGACCTTGAATGCGTGGGTCGAGGAGCCCAGCATATGGATATTGGCGCCGGCGCAGAAGATTCGATCGAACCCACCGGTGACGATGACCGATCGAACTTCCGGATGCTCGAACCGTAGACGTTGGATCGAGTCCTGGAGTTCGATGTCGACTCCCAGATCGTACGAGTTGAGCTTTAACTCGTACCCGGGTCGCAGGGGGTGATCTTCCTGGACCGCCATCTTCAGGGTTGCGACGGCACCGTCGATCTCGAGCTTCCAGTGGTGGTATCGATCCGGGTGAGTTTCGAACGAGATTCGGGGTTCTGTTTCAGTTTCGGTTGTCACGGGATAGCCTCCGGCCGGGATTATACGTCACGCTCGGGGACTAGTCCCGCCCAGTGTGGCCCGGTTCTTCACGGAAGGGCTCAAAGCTCTAAAGGCGGCGACGGACCGGCCAACTCAGGAGCGATCCGGATAGAAACTCAGCAGGTACTGGTACTGAAGGATCGTGCTGTCGGTCACGAGTCTCCAACCGGCCTTCTCGAATTCCTGGATCACCGTCTCCCGCGACACCTTCTCCTCAATCGGTGGACCCAGAGGGAGGGATTCGGCGCGCCAGTCGACGACCACGACGCGACCGGATCGACTCATCGACTCCTTCAGTTTTTCCGCGTACGCAACGCGATTGTCGATGTGATGCCAAGTATTCAGGATCAGCGCGGCGTCGATCTCTCCCGCCGGTAGCTGAGGGTCGTCGGGGGCGGCCAGGATGGGGAACACCCGATCCGAGTTGGGGTAGTCGATTCGCGACGTGATGTGATCCAGAAACGCCGGATTGATGTCCACGGCGTAGACCGTTCCGTCGTCGCCGACCGCCGGCGCGAGGTATCGAACAAAGTAACCGGTTCCCGCCCCGATGTCCGCGACGGTATCCCCGTACTCGATGGCCATGAGACCCAGGATATGAATGCCCCCCTGCCAGTTCCAGCGTTCGGGATCCTCGAAGATCTCGACCCATTTCTGCACATCGGCCTCGGCGGAGGCCGTCTCCATCGGCGCCGAGTCTTGCCCGTAGGCCATGACCGGTACAATCATCAGACACAGGACGAGAGCACGCAGGAGCCACTGTTCTCGCCGCCAAATCCTGATCTTCATCGCCTACTCCTGAGACTCGAACGGGTCGTCCCGTCGCCGGATGGCCGACGGCGTTCCCGATATAGTACGCTGTCCCCCGGCGCCGCGCCCACTGCCGGGAACTACGAGTTTATGAGTCACTCCAGCGTCACTGTCGCACCCACCCCGTTCGTCCAGTTTCGCAACCTGGTCGAACTCGGCAAGCCACGCCTCTCGTTCCTGGTGGTGTTCACGGCGGGCACCGGCATCTGGTTGATGCCGGCCTCTCTGCCGGCGATGCCGACCTTGATCTTCCTGTTCTCGACCTCGGCGCTGGTGGCAGCCGCCAATACGCTGAACTGCTGGATCGAGCGGGACAACGACCGCAGGATGCAACGCACCTGCAATCGGCCGCTCCCGACCGGTCGCGTCGAACCGAGAACTGCACTGGCCGTCGGACTGAGCCTGGCGACGGTCAGCCTGACAGGCATTGCGCTTACCACGAACCTGTTGACCGCCGGCCTCGGCCTCCTGGCGTTCGTCTCGTACGCGTGGATCTACACACCCATGAAGCGGGTGACCCCCTGGGCGGTGCTGGTCGGTTCCCTGCCGGGGGCGCTGCCACCGCTGATGGGATCCACGGCCGTCGCAAACGAGATCACATGGGTCGGCATGTTTGCGTTCGGGATCTTGTTCATCTGGCAACTTCCGCACTTCATCGCGATCTCCCTCTACCTGCGTGACGATTTCGAGCGTGGCGAGATCCGTGTCTTGCCGTTGGTCTACGGTGAACGGGTGACTCGCTACGCAATTTTCGGCTCAACGATCTTGATGCTCCTCTGGAGTCTCTTGCCTCTCCTCGTTCCGTTCGGTGGCACCCCCTACCTCCTTAGTGCAGGGGTCATGGGGATCGGTTTTGTCGTTCTGGCCATTCCAAGCGAACGCACGGATTCGGCCCGCTGGGCTCGACGGGTTTTCCTCTACTCCCTCGTCTACCTCCCCGTCGTGTTGACGGCCCTGGTCGTCGATCTCATCTGAGGGGCTGAACAAAACCTTGTCTCACGGTGTCATTGCGCTCTCCGTCTGCGACCTGCACGTCCGTCGTGGTAAGCGACAGGTCATCGCGGGGCTGAGTCTCGAGATCCGCCGCGGCGAGGTCCTGGCACTGCTCGGACCCAACGGCTGCGGCAAGACGACCCTGTTTCACGTCTTGACGGGTCTGCTGCGCCCCGACTCCGGAGCGGTTACGCTGGCGGGAAATGATCTCAGAGCGCACGAGTCGACGTTCCTCGCGTCCACCGGGGTCGTCTTCCAGGACCCCGCGCTGGACAACCGCTTCACCGCGAAAGAGAACCTCCTGATGGCCGCCAGTCTCTACGGCATCCGGGGCGGCAGCGCGCGCAAGCGAGTCGACGGGCTACTGCGCGACGTCGGCCTCTCGGATCGCGCCGATGACATTGTCTCGACATTCTCGGGCGGTATGCGACGTCGTGTCGAGATAGCCCGCGCCCTGATCCATGAACCCCAATTCCTGCTCCTCGACGAACCAACGACCGGTCTTGACGAGGGTGCATTTCGCCGCGTCTGGTCCGATCTACTCGCGCTCCGTCAAAAACGAGACGTCACGATCCTGTACACGACCCATCGTGGCGATGAGGCCGAGCAGAGCGACCGCGTGGCCATCATGGATAAGGGCTCGATCATCGCGTGCGACTCTCCCGACAACCTGCGTGCATCCGTCCGCGGGGATCTTCTCTGGCTCGAAGCGGACGACCCCGAATCGGTCGGTCACCAACTCTCCGACGGACTGAAACTCGAATCACGGATCGTTGGCAACCGGCTCGCCCTGCGGCTCGACGAGGCGCATCGCTGGATTCCGAGAATCACGGAGACCCTGGAGGCGGGTTGCCTACGATCCGTCGAGATGAGACGGACGGGTCTGGCCGAAGTGTTTCTCGATCGCACCGGCCAACGGCTGGATATCGAGGAAGACCGTTGATGGAGCTACGAATCCAACTCGCGACCGTCGGTGTCCTATGGAGACGAGAGGTTCGCCTATTCTTTCGTCAGCGGTCCAGGGTGATCGGCGCCCTGGCCCCACCGCTTCTGTTGTGGCTCGCGATCGGCGCGGGGATCGCTCCGCGGTTCTCCCTGGGTAACGGCGAGGTGAACTACCTCGAATACCTCTACCCGGGGATTCTCATGATGCTGCTCCTCCAGGTCAGCATCTCGACAACGATGTCGGTCATCGAGGATCGCCGTGAGGGCTTCCTGCAAGGTGTCCTCGTCGCGCCGGGATCCCGCGGATCGATGGTCCTCGGTAAGTCCCTCGGTGCTGCCAGCGTTGCCGTCCTGCATGGCCTGATGTTCTTGGTCCTGGCACCATGGGCAGGATTCCCCCTCGGAAACATCGCGTGGCCCACGCTGCTGGCCGCCCTTTTGTCGTTGGCGCTTGCACTCACACTGACCGGCTTCGTGATCGCCTGGTGGCTCAATTCCGTCCAGGGATACCACGTCGTGATGAGCCTCGCGTTGTTCCCGTTGTGGATTGTTTCGGGGGCGATGTTTCCGACAGACGGGTTACACGCAGTCTTGCGCCCCGTCGTTCAGTTCAATCCGTTGACCTATGGCATGGCTGCCATCCGTCGTGGACTCTACGGAGCAGATCTTCCGGATAGTGTGGTTCTGGCGGGCCCCAATGCGCTGGTGGAATTGGCGGTCGTCATCGGGGCATCTCTCCTCCTCTTGACGCTCGCCTGGCGGATCGCGAATCGACGGCGGCTGCCTGCCTGACATGGGCGTGTTAGCATTTTGCGATGCGACGTCTTTCTGCGGTCTTTACCTTTCTCTTACTCCTGCTCGGTCTGGCGAGTCCCGCGCTGGCGCAAGAGCCCGGAATTCGCGTCGAGTCCCCTCGCCTCCATCTCAATCGGCTCCCCATGGAACTCGAGGTCATCGCGGACAATCCGACGGTGGCGGGTCTGCGGTACGAGCTGAACGACTCGGCGGGCTCCCGACTGGCCTCGGGCGTTCTGGACGACGACGGGCGGACAACGATCGAGATACCGAACGGACCCCCCGGGCGAGGAAAACTACGGCTGGTTTTGCCGGGATCGTCTGTGGACGCGATCGACGTTCCCGTCCGCGGAATCCCCGGCTGGCTGGCCCTGGTTCCGCCGGCCCTGGCCATCCTTCTGGCCCTGCTGTTCCGGCAGGTACTCCCGGCTCTCGCCATCGCCGTGTGGGTGGGTGCGACGATCGTCTATGGCGGCCCGCTTGTCGGCCTGCTGCGATGGATCGATCATTACGCGGTCAACGCGATTGTCGATCGCGACCACACGCGGGTGCTCCTGTTTTCGCTGCTGCTCGGCGGGATGGTCGGAGTGATGCTTCGGAGCGGTGGAACGAACGGACTGGTCGACTCGCTGCGTGGCTTCGCGACCAGCAGGCGACGCGGACAGCTGACGACCTGGGGCCTAGGGCTGTTCGTCTTCTTTGACGATTACGCCAATAGCCTGCTCGTCGGAAACACCATGCGCCCCGTCACCGACCGACTCCGCATCTCCCGCGAGAAGCTGGCGTTCCTGGTCGATTCCACGGCCGCGCCGGTCGCCAGTATCTTCCTCGTGTCAACCTGGATCGGGTTCGAGGTTTCGCTGATCGGTGACGCGCTGACCACGAGTGGTTCCGACCTGGATCCCTACGTCGTCTTCCTGAGGTCGCTCCCGTACAACTTCTATCCCGTTCTGGCCCTGGCCTTTGGATTGATGCTGTGCAGCACCGGACGCGACTTCGGTCCAATGCGCGAGGCGGAAAAGCGTGCCTTGTCGGGTCATGTTCTGCGCGAGGGCTCGACCCCGCTGGCAGACTTCGACCATGAAGACCTCAAACCGGTTGGCGACAAACCCCATCGCCTGTGGAATGCCGTGGTACCGGTCGCATCCGTATTGATCGTGACGTTCGTCTCGCTTTGGCTCTCCGGTCGCGCAGGCCTGATCGAAAATGGCGACCCCGACGGAACCCGCACATTGGGCGAACTCGGATGGCGCGGGCTGGGTAACGTCCTGGGGGCCGGCAGCTCCTACGACGCACTGCTCTACGCGTCGCTGTCGGGCTGCCTCGTCGCGATCGCCCTTCCGTGGGTCCAACGGATACTGTCGCTGGCTCAGGCCGTCGGTGCATGGATCGCCGGTGTCCGCGGGATGATGATGGCGTTTGTCATCCTCGCGTTGGCATGGTGTATCTCGGCGGTCTGTCAGGACCTACACGCCGCCGACTACATGGTGAACATCCTCTCTGATCGGCTGCATCCGGGTCTCCTCCCCGCAATCGTATTCATGATCGCCGCCGCGACCGCGTTCGCTACCGGTGCTGCGTGGGGCACCATGGGCATCCTGATCCCGCTGGCGGTCCCGTCCGCCTTCGCCCTCGCACAATCAGGCGGCTACAGCGTCGCCGGCGCCGAATCGATCCTGCTTGCGACCATCTCGTCGGTTCTCGCCGGGGCGATCTTCGGCGATCACTGCAGCCCGATCTCCGACACCACGGTCCTCTCGTCGATGGCGTCAGCTTGTGATCACGTCGACCACGTGCGAACACAGATGCCGTACGCGATGGTCGTCGCGGGCGTGGCCCTCGTCTTCGGTTACATCCCGGCCGGGCTGGGCTTCTCGCCATGGCTGTCGCTGATCGCATCAGCCCTTACGCTGTTCGGGATCCTTCGGCTTGTGGGTCGGCCGACGGGCACTCATGGTTAGGCCCTGCCACGTCGCGACCGGCCTCCTCGTCGTGATGTTGGGCGCCTCCGCGTCCGGCGCCGGAGATGTTCATCTCGAACCGCCGGAGGGTTGGCAGTTTCGCGCTTCACCCGACGTCGATGTTGTCGGTGACGAGATCGTCGTGCAGATCTCCAACATCGACCACGAGGCGGATGCTCTGCTGTACCGACGGGGCGTGCGGCAGCGGATAATCGATCTGCCCCATCGCAGCGACGGACTCGAGCTGTCCCCCGATGGCGGCATGCTGCTCGTCCGCCGTCCGGCCGGCGAGGGCGATTGCCATGGTGGGGGTGGATCGTTGTTGGGATCGGATGGAACCCTTCTCTGGGAGATCCAGGAGGACCTCTACCTCTCATTCGGCGCGGACGGGACATCGATCGTCGGCTGGCCTCGCGCCGGAGCGTGTCGATCCGGGACCCGCGTCACGATTCTGGGCCTGAACGGCAAACCCCGTCTCGAGCACGATGCCGGAGAACCGGTCTACGGAGTCACCGCGATTCGCGGCGGGTCCCGATTGGTGCTCTCGACGGCGGAGGCGCTGGTCGGCCTGGAGCGCTCCGCCGACGACCCGGCCACGCTCATCGAGGCGTGGCGCCGCCCGCATCGCTTTTCGACATCCGCATTGCGGGTCGTGGGACACGATCGATTCATCACCGAAGGACGGTTTGGGCGCTTCGACATCATCGACGGCGACGGTGGCGAGATCTTCGCCTACGACCCGATCTCGCTCGGCGGGGGGGATGCCGACAACCCGTGGGCCCTGAGAACCCCGGCGCAGGGTCTCGCCGGTGATGAACTCCTCCTCTTCGACGGGAGTTCTCTCGCTCATCGGATCGGAAGCGCCGGCGACCGACCGACTCCGGTCGATATCGACGCACGTCTTCCCGGCGACTTCGAACGGCGACCACGGTTGATCCGTGGCCATCTTGTTTTCGATCGTACGGACCGGGTCGTGGTCCGGCGGCTCGCTCCGCCGCGGGCCTCGCGGATCGAGGGCGAAAAACTGGAATAGAACGGTCTGCTAGACTCCTCGGATTCCAACACAGTGCTGGACGCTATCGATGAACGAGATTCGTATGCTTGGAATCCGCGCCGAGGACAAGAATCACTGGGAGCGTCGTTCACCCCTGACACCCGATCATATTGCGGAATTGGGTGAGCACTCCGATCTGCGGTTCGTCGTCCAGCCTTCGCCCCATCGCGCATTCCCGACCCTGGACTACACCCACGCCGGCGCGGAGATCCGACCCAGCGTGGAAGATTGTCGGATCGTCTTCGGGATCAAGGAGATCCCGGTCGATAAAATTGAAGACAACCGGGTCTACCTGTTTTTTTCCCACACGGCGAAGGGTCAATCCCACAACATGCCGCTCCTACGTCGGCTCCTGGAGTCCCGGTCAACACTGATCGACTACGAGTACATCGTTGACGAGCGTGAGAAGCGCCTGATTTTCTTCGGCCAGCATGCCGGATACGCGGGAATGATCAACTCGCTGTGGGCCCTCGGAAAACGTTTTGAATACGAAGGGCTCACGACCCCGTTCAGGGACATCCGATTGGCCCACGACTACTCCAACCTTGACGAGGCGACCCATCACATCTCCAGGGTCGGCGAGACGTTGCGACATAACGGATTGGAGATGTCCCAGCAACCGATCGTTTGCGGGTTTACCGGCCACGGAAACGTCTCGCGAGGTGCGCAAGAGGTATATGACCGACTACCCACGCTGGAAATCGCTCCGGAGGATCTGGCGACCCTGGTCACGAACGACCGGCTCTCCCGCAAGACCGTCCACAAGGTCGTCTTCGAGCGCAAACACCGTGTACGACGGAAGGAAGACGGTGGGTACGATGCCGACGAGTTCAGCGAACATCCGGATCGCTACGAGAGTCGGATGCCGGAATGGCTTCCGCACCTGACGATGCTGTGCCACGGTTCGTTCTGGAGCCCGGATCAACCACGGATCGTCTCGGTCGACGACGTCAAGTCGCTCTGGAGCGGCGACGCCCCATCGCTCCGGGTTATTGCCGACATCTCGTGCGATATCGGCGGGGGGATCGAGACGACCGTCGAGGCGACCGAACCCGGCGACCCGGTATTCGTCTACGACCCGGAAAACGGTGGGATCCGCCACGGAGTCGAGGGCCGGGGCCCCATCATGATGACGGTGGACAATCTGCCGTGTCAGCTCCCGGTCGAATCATCCCAGCACTTCGGCGACACGCTCGTACGATTCGTTCCCCTGCTCGCTCGCTGTGATTGGTCCCGTGCGTGGAGCGAACTGGAACTACCGACGAGTCTTCGCAATGCGATTATCACCCATCGGGGATCTCTGACGAAACCGTTCGCGTTTCTCGGCGAGTATCTGGACGCGTAATTTCGCGCCGGCGGAGTTTGATTGTGCGGAAGATCTTGATCCTCGGTGCCGGCCTCGTTAGCCGCCCCATCGTCCGTTACTTCCTGGATCTTGGTGACACCCGCGTCACCGTGGGATCGCTGTATGAACGGGATGCGAAGGCCCTGATCGACGGGCATCCGCTTGGTACCGGGCTCGCAGTCGATGTAACACGGGACGAGGAAGTGGTACCCCTGGTCGCAGACTGCGATCTCGTCGTGAGTCTTGTGCCCTTCGACTTTCACCCCCGAGTCGCCAGATTCGCCATCGATCACCATGTGCACCTCGTCACGGCCTCCTACCTCTCCGAGGGCATGCAGGCCCTCGATAACGCGGCTCGAGAGGCCGGGGTGATCGTCCTGAACGAGGTCGGACTGGACCCCGGACTGGACCACATGTCGGCTCTGCGCATCATCGATGACGCGCGCAAACGGGGAGGTCGCGTCGAAAAGTTCTCGAGTTGCACGGGCGGACTCCCGTCTCCCGAGGCCGCAGACAACCCGTGGAAGTACCGTTTCTCCTGGAGTCCTCGTGGCGCCTTGCTGGCAGGCCTCAACCCGGCTCGCTACCTGAAGAACGGCGAGGTCGTCGAGATTCCGGGGCCGGAGTTATTCAATCATCAAACGGACTACCCCGTGGAGGGCGTCGGCGATTTCGAGATGTACCCCAACCGAGACTCGATGCCCTACATCGAGAAGTACTCGCTCCGGGGCATCGATTCCATCCGTCGGGGCACCATCCGCTACCCCGGATGGTGCCGAGCGATGTTGGCGTTGGTCAAACTGGATCTGTTCCACCGAGAGTCACCGTGGCGCCGGGGTTCCACCTGGGCCTCGTGGACCTGCGAGACGCTCCCGGCGTCCAGCGCATCGCCACGCAATCGGGTCACGGAGTTCCTCGGCATCCCCGAACACGACGACATCCTGGATCGCATGGCGTGGGTCGGGCTGTTCGACGAGACACCACTCCCCGATGTTGACGGTTCGGGAGTTGACTTGTTGGCGAAGCTGTTCAACGACCGCATGTCCTACGAGCCGGAGCAGCGAGACATGGTCCTGATGCGACATGAGCTCGTCTGCCGTTTTCCCGACGGCAGCACGGAGACGACGGTGTCGATCCTCGAGAGCTATGGCGACCCGGACGGCGATTCTGCGACGTCTCGAACGGTATCCCTACCGGCCGCAATCGCTGCCAGAAATATTCTCGCCGGCGCCAAGATCGAACCGGGCGTCTGGATCCCCAATCAACCCGTGATCTACGAACCGATACTCGACGAGCTCGCCGGGTACGGGATTCGATTTTTCGAGAACACGACGCACGACTGACCATCGAGTACCATGGGGCGGATGCGAACGAGCGTAGCCATCGCGGTCGGTGTCCTGGCGTGGATCGCCCTCACCGCCGCCCCTGCCAGCGCAGTTGAAGACGGACGAGAGCCCGGCTGGGTTGGATTGACCTTCGGCAACCCTCTGGGACCTCATCCTGCATCTGTCGTGAATGACGATCGCGAACCGCTTCTGGTCGGTCGAGTCGTCGTGAGTGGGCCCGCCGATGAGGCCGGAGTTCGTGCACGAGACTCGATCCTGGCGTTCGATGGACAGGGCATCGAACACTCTCGCGAGCTGATCGACCTGGTGCGTGCCCACGAGCCGGGAGCCTGGGCCACACTGACCATCAAGCGTGGACGGGCGGTCCGAGATCTGCGAATCCAGATCGGTGCCAGACCGCTGGAACGCGAGCGGCGTGCCCTGCGACGCGCCCACATGGGCGTCGAATCGATCAGCCTACCGGCCTCCCTCCAACAACATTTCGGCGGGAGCGAGAAGGCTGGAGTTCTAGTGTCCGCGGTCGCCGAGGGAAGCCCCGCCGAGACGGCCGGGGTGCGTGTCGGAGACCTACTCGTGACCATCGGCGGTCAAGACGTCGCGTCTCAGCATCAACTCGCGATCCTCGTCGCGGGAGCCGGTGTGGGCAACAAACTCGAATGCGAGTTGGTTCGGAACGGGGTCCCGATCGTCGTTGAGCCGATCATGCAAGAGCGGATGAATAGAGAGACCAGATGAACAAGCGACGACATCTTATAACGTCCGGATTGCCGTACTCCAACGGCCGGCTTCATGTCGGTCATATCGGCGGGGCCTACCTTCCTGCCGACACCTACGTTCGATACCTCCGCGCCCGAGGTGAGGAGGTTCGCTTCGTCTGCGGCAGTGACGACAACGGTGTCGCCTCGCTCATCAGTGCGCGGAAAGAAGGCCGACCCGTCGAGGAGTTGACGGCTCATTATAATCGGCGCCAAGCGGCGGACTTCGAGGGGTTGGGAATCCGCTTCGATATCTTCGGCGGAACGCACCAGCGAGAGTTCGTGGAACAACACGAGCGATTCAGCCAGGAGTTCTTCCTGAAGATCCACGAGAAGGGCTACTTCACGAAGCGCACCAGTTCGCAACTCTATGACGTTGAGGCAAAGCAGTTTCTCCCCGATCGCTACGTCAAGGGTCGCTGCTATCACGACGGTGCCGACGGCACGCCGTGTCAGCACCCCGAGGCATTTGGGGATCAGTGCGAATCGTGCGGGAACGCGATCGACCCAACCCAACTTGGAGATCCCGTCAGCACGATCACCGGCACACGGCCGGAGTTACGGGACACGACCCATTGGTATCTTCGACTTCAGGACTTCGAGGAACCCCTTCGAAAATGGTTAGAGTCCCATCGTGCCCCACAAGAGGGTCCCGCGTGGCGCGAAACGGTTCTGAACTTCATTCTGGGCCAGATCAAGCAGGGCCTTCCTGAACGCGCTATGACCCGCGATCTCGACTGGGGCATCCCGGTTCCACTCGATGACCCGGACGCCGAGGGTAAGGTCCTCTACGTCTGGTTCGACGCGCCGATCGGTTACGTCTCTTTCACAGCGGAGCTCTGTCGACGATTGGGCGAGAGCACCGAGGACTACTCACGCTGGTGGAAGGACCCCGACTGCAAGATCGTTCACTTCATCGGCGAGGACAATACCGTCTTCCACGCACTGATCTGGCCGGCGATGCTGATGGCCGAAGGCAGCTTCCAACTGCCGTCGAATGTCGTGGCAAACGCTTTCGTGAATATCAAGTTCCCCGGGCAGGAAGAACAGAAGATCAGCAAGAGCCGAGGCACGGCGATCTGGGTCGAGGAGTATCTCAAACAGTTCGCACCGGATCCGTTGCGCTACTACCTCACAACCATTGCGCCGGAGTCCCAACGAACGACTTTCGACCTGAAGGACTTCGCCGCACGCAACAATGGCGAACTCGTGAATGCGTTGGGGAACTTCATTCACCGATCTCTGACCTTTACGATCAAGAACTTCGAGGGTCGTGTTCCCGAGATCGGATCGCGAGACGAGGTCGATCTGGCCCATCTCGCCGAGATCGAGGAACGACATGCGGCGGTCACGAAGCGACTCGAGGCGTTTCAGTTCCGAACAGCGATTGCAGAGATCATGGCACTCGCACGGGCTGCTAATGGCTATCTCGACACCAAGGCCCCGTGGAAGCAGCGCAAGACGGATCTCGCGGCATGTGGATCGACGATGAATATCTGCCTACAAACCGTACGAGCGCTCGCGACGTTGATGGCTCCGTTCATGCCGTTCTCCGCGACGCGTGTCGCGGAGATGCTAGCCATCTCGGAAGAGTTGAGTTGGGAAAGCGCACTCGACGACCTTCCGGCCGGGCAGGCGCTCGGAGAGCCGGAGATTCTCTTCGAGAAGCTCGACCTGGATCTGTTGTTTCCGGATTCGGCGACCGAGGAGACCGGCGGAGACTGAGCGCTTCCTAGAAGAAGATCCGTAGGTCCAGTCCCGTGTGCTGCTCTTCGATATCGTGGTGCAGCCGCAGGCGGACTCCCTCGAATCGCTGGTGACGGTACTCAACGGATGACCGGCCTCGTACGCCAAGCAGCAACCTCACCTGACTCTTCTCCAGGCGACGGGTCACGGAAGCCTCCGGAAGCCCGCCGGAGATTCCGACACCGTAGGACGTATCGCGAGAGGCACCGGACGCGTCGCCAAGATCGGCCACGGATCCCCGACCCCGACGATTGAGCCAGCCGTCGATGGCCGACTCCAGCCCGGTTCGTTCCAGCATGTAGAGCTTGGCCGCCCGGAGGGCGCCGCGCCCCACACGGCGCTCGGTGCGATCAACGTAGTATTCGAAAAGCGCGTGCCCCTGGAGCTCGTGGACATCCGTGAACGTTCTGTGGAAGCTCGTTTCGCGGTCCAGAGACCGGACGAGGCCCGGGACCAGGTGCCCCGCGACAAACCCTCGGGTCTGTTCTGACCGCCTCAGTGCCGGCAGTGCCGACCCGACGGAGAAGCGGGCGGGAAGATCGCCGAGACTCGGAAGCTCAGTGCTCTGCAACGGGGGCTCGGCCACCGCATCCTGAGCGATCGAAGGCGCTGAAACACCCATCAGGATCGCGGTCAGCACCGCAACCTGCCGGATTCGATTCCAACACGCGCACAATTCCATGCCTGAACGCGTACGGTCATTTGAGGAGTCGCGCAACAGACGCAATGCCATTGAGACGATGGAAGATCCGCAGACAACGTCGACTGGCCCTACATTACGGTGATTCGACAGAAAATCACGACAACACCGGAGGGCTCTTTGGGGGTACAATGCGACACCGATGGCCACCCTTCTGCTGTTCGTCAGCTTCGCGCTGAGTATCTCTTTCCTGTGCTCACTGCTGGAGGCCGGACTCCTGGCAGCCCGCGACGCGACGCTGACGGAGCAACGCGACGCCGGTGAGGTCGGGTCCGGCTATCTCCTCGATATCCGGCGCGGCCAACTGGAAGACGCCATCAGCGCGATCCTGATCCTCAACACGATCTCACATACCCTGGGCGCAACGATGGCCGGAGCGCAAGCCGCTCGCGTGTTCGGCGATCCCTGGGTCGGTGCCTTCTCCGGGGTGCTGACGTTGCTCATCCTGGTGCTCTCGGAGATCATCCCCAAGACCATCGGTGCGACGTACGCCGCTCCCCTGGCGGGATTCACCGGTCGCACGCTTCGAATTCTCATCAGGATCATGTGGCCGCTGCTGCGGGTCTCTCGCGCCCTGACCGGCTGGCTTACCCGCGGCAAACGACATGTGTACTCACGTTCTGAATTAAAGGCGGTCATTGATAACGCAGCGGCCGAGGGAACCGTCACCGACGACGAATCGAAGATGTTGGCAAACCTCCTGCGCATGCGTGAAGTCCGAGTCGCAGACGTGATGACCCCCCGCACCGTGGTCTACATGCACTCCGCCGAGGCCACGATCGCGGAGCTTCTCGCCCAAACGGAATCGCAGGTCTTCAGCCGTATTCCCCTCTTCCGCGGCGATCGCGAGAACGTCGTCGGCTATTTGCTTCTCAGAGACGTCCTGTGGGCGGTGGCCGATGGCACGGATACCCAGCGGGGCCTCGATGACTTCGTTCGAAAGATCACGTTCATCCCGGAGCTTGCTCGGGTCGATGTCGCGCTCGCGCAGATCCTACGTCGCCGCGAACCCATCGGGATGGTCACCGACGAGCACGGGGGGATCGAGGGTCTGGTAACCCTCGAGGATCTCACCGAGACCGTTCTGGGTGTAGAGATCGTCGACGAATCGGATCGCGTCGTCGACATGCGGGCCGCGGCGTTAAAGCTTCGAGACCAACGACTGGAACGCTTGCGTCGCCGAGTCGGTGCCCGTTAGTCGACGGTCCGTTCGAGACGAACGTCGTCGATCCAGAGAACTCTCGTCTCGTGAGGGTTCGAAAAATAGAGCGACATGGACACGATGGATCGGAGGTCCAGCTCGCGAGCACCAGGACCCAGCCTGACCTCCTCCAAAGGTATGCGGATCTCGTTCCTGCCGGGAGCGATGTGGAGCCTCCGATTGTAGCGATCGGCCCACTGGAAATCGTGCTTCGCGTCATCGATCGTCAGCGTAATCTTGACCGCATGCGGTTGCTCCGAGAAGAGTTCGAACGCCAGCAGGTCGTACTCCGTCCAGTCCGGGTGAAGTTCATCGAAAGTGACTCGCGGAAATCGCAGATTACCAAAGAAGATTCGTGCGGCCGTCGACGACTCGGGACGTTCCCAGGATTTCGGCGATTCACGCCACAGGACTCCGGTCCCCACGGAATCGATGTAGTACCGCTGCCACTCGTGCTCGAAGTCGAACAGGGTCGGGAACGCGCGCGATCGCGATTGGACGGCCCCGATCGCCTGGTACAGCGGCCACGCCGTTACCGCGATGACGACAAGAGTGACCAGCATGAACAGCAAGACACCTTGCCTGCGTTTGCGAGTTCGTTCCCACACCCACCGACTAAAGAGGACGGCCAGCGCCACGCCGATGACGTCGCGTCCCAGATCCTGAGGGTCCGCATCCCTTCTCAGTGGGATCTGCAAGGCCTCGCTCGTGATACCAAGGAAGATCGAGATCCCAATCGCCCACGCGTAACGGGCGCGGATCGATCGATCCGGCCTGGACAGTAGTTGAAGGAGTGCCAGGGTGACGCACGCAAACAACGGGATATGACCCAGATTGCGAAGCTCGAGTCCGATGGTCGTTGCGCGACCCATCGGCGTGAAATGAAGAAAAACGAGCGGCGCAATCAGGAGCACCAACCAGACCCAGGACGCGATTGCGCGACGTGGCGAGCGACGTTCCACCCGTTTAACTCACCCGTTCCGCATCCAGAGCGGACGCGATGGCGAGCAACTCGTCGTAGAGTGACGAGCGCTCAGTTCGAAGACGCTGAATTGTCTTTCTCTGACGTAGCCTCGTGAGTCGGATCCTGAGGGACCCGATCGTCTCTCGACTGAGCCTCAGGTAGCGCAACGACATCAACCCACCGAGAATCGCAAAGCTGGTGATCAGCACGCCGATCAGGATGGGGTGAGCGGGCAGGGACGGAAATGCCTCGCGCAAACGACTCTCGATGAGTGCTGCAGTGACTCCGGCTCCGACCCACGAGACCGGGAACACCAGAGACCCGATCAATATCTTGAGGGAGGCGATGTCTTTGGGCTTGCTGGCGCCCTGGCGTGCCAGGACGGAGACGAAGAACGCAGCGGGTAGGTTCACCACGTAGCCCACGAGCAACACCGGTGGAAGCAGCAGAAAGACGAAGACCGCCTGCAACAGGAGAAGAATCGGCAACCACGGGGAGCCCAGTGAGGGTCGGCCGTCCAGGTCTCGATCGCGGATGCCCAGGATTCGCAGCTGCGCGTCGTAGCTACGCATCCGGGATCGCATCCGACGTACACGGTCCGGCATCGCCGACTTACCCAGGTAATAGGCGCGTCGAATCGTCGCGAACGCTTCCGTGGATTCACGGACGGTCGGTCTCCCCGTCTTCCGCCCTTCACGCGCCGCGCTCTCCGTCTGGACCACCCGACGCCCACGATGGAGGAGCCGATGAATCGTCCAGTCCTCGGTGGCGTGAACCGCTTCACTCAACGACGCCTCGATCTGCTCCGTAAGCTGCCCGGCACGGGCCAGCGCGCTCGTGTCGTCTTCGTCGGCGGGGGGCGTCAGGTCAAGACAGGCAGGAACAGTCAATGGAGGATGAAACCAGACGAGCGCACGCGAACGAAAGAAGAGTTTGCGATCGTAGTGCAGTCCCACCGGGACGATCGCAGGAGTCGGACTCCCCTCCCCTCCGATGGTCCGGGCCCGGTAATAGAGACGGGCCGCTCCGGATTTCAAGACCTTGGGATGTGGCAGGTCGTGACTCTCACCCTCCGGGAACAGGACCGACCAGGCGCCGCCGGCGATTCTGCCTGCAAGCTGATCCAGACTGTTCCGGTTCCGTTGACGTCTTTCGTCCGTCTCACCGGAGTCTCGATCGTGGGCTCGATAGATCGGGACAGAGCCGATAGCGCGCATCAACGATCCAAGAATCGGAACGCTGAACAAGCCGTGTCGGGCGCCGAACGCGACGTTCCTGGGCGTCGACGCCAGAATCAGTGCCGGGTCGACAAGGGCGTTCGGATGCCACGAGACAAACAAGCCACCGCGGTCCGACGGTACATTCTCGAGTCCCACAACCTCGACTTCGCGAAAGAACATCTGAAGCAGCAGGCGGACGAACCTACGAGCGAACCTGAACGTTCGGGTTTCCTTCGCGGCCGATTTCATCGCGTGGGTATTCACTCCCTCGTGGGGAGCATACTAAAAACAGACGCGGGGTCGGGAGGAGGGACCCGACCCCGCGATAGTGGCCTATCCAGCGCCTCGGGGAAGCGCTAGGACTTTCTTGATGCGATCAGGAATGAGACAACGACAGGCTCGTCCAATTCTCGAGTCTTCATGATCAGCCGCAGCTGCTGCCCGGCGACGTCGCCGGTCGGTCTGGGAAAATAGACGATCTCCGTGGCAAAGCTGAATCGGTGCAGCTTGATGTCACGGACGAATGGCCGGTCAAAACTAGCGGTCAGGGGACCGTCGACCGGCGTATAGAACGCATGACGGGCCCTGAGGATCGATGACAGTACGGACAATCGACGATCGACATCGATGTTTCCGTATGCCTTTTTCAGGGTGCCACCCGAGACGGCCGGATAGCGTCGGCCATCGGCGTCGACAAGGGCAAATGACTCCGGTGTCAGCGTCAGGCCGGCGAATCCACGATTAACGACGGCGATCTCGAGGGGGATGAAGTCCCGGTCGAGACGTTGGATCGCCGCGCGGGTGCCGACGATCAGACTGAGCCTACGTCCGTCCTCGATGAAGGACGTCGTGTCCAGTTTTGGGTGCACGTCGATCCTTCCGCGACGCTGGGAAAACCCTGGAGTCAGCGTCCCGAAGATCAGGATTGCTGCTATCGGTAGAGCAATTATTCGCCTCATGATGCACTCCGTTAGCCACGCGCATCACTCAGTTGCAATCGTCGTACCAGCTTTGCCGTCTCGGATGGCGTACAGCGATCGCTCCCCACGCAAGTAGAGGGTCCGCCCGACGGCGACCGGCGAGGCAGCGAAACTGTCGTCGAGGCGATTCACCGATACGCTCTCGAGCGCGTCGCCATCGGCAGAGACGACGCTGGTGACGCCCTCAAGGCTGACCACGTAGAGTCGGCCGGCGGCGACGATCGGAGACGCGTAGAGGTTTCGTATGCCGGGAATCCGTGACGGTCCCAGAAGGGGCGTCCCATGGCGAAGATCCAGACAGGTCAGGATCCCCTGATAGTGCTTCACGAAGCAGACTCGATCGTTCCAGAGAACCGGAGAGGGCACATAGGGCGTGTCGCGATCTCGCGTCCACAGTATGGCCTCGCCTCCGTCCAGTTCGCCGTTCGCCCTGGAGAGATCGATGGCCAGCATCGCTCGGGTGTCGTAGCTGTTGGCGACGACGGCGACGCCGTTCCCCACCACGGGCGACGCGACCACGTTGCGTGAGAGACCCGAGACCTCCCATAGCAACTTGCCGTCCTTCAACGCATAGCCACGTGTCCGGCCGGTGGCGGCGACGATCACCTGAACACGACCGTCCTGCTCGACGATGATTGGTGTCGACCACGACGTTATCTCGTCGCGTGGCACCTGCCAACGGATCTTCCCATTCCGGGTGTCCAGTGCGGTCAGTATCGATGCGCCCTCGTGATCCTGGTTGACGACGAGCGTCTGGCCATGAAGTGCCGGCGAACTGCCCTCCCCGTGGGCATGGCGGATCTCCATCGGACCCAGGTCTCGCTCCCAGATCGGTTTTCCTCTCATCGATAACGCGAACAGACCCGCCGACCCGAACGATGCATAGATCCGCTTACCGTCGGTCACGGGCGACTGGGAGGCCCAACTTCCGCTGACGTGGATCGGGGCGTGGGGTGCCGCCACCCGAACCGTCCGGCTCCAGACGAGTTCTCCATCGTGCCGATTCAGGGCCAAGACCCGAAACTCCAGACGATGGGTCGGATCCTCGTTATCGTGGGCGCCTTGATGGCCGTGGGCTTCTTCGACGGAGCGCTGGCCGTCCGAGGCCAGCGGTGAGGCGTCGACCGCCGTCGTCAAGAAGATCCGATCGCCCCAGACCACCGGCGTCCCCTGCCCCTCGCCGGGAATCGCATGCTTCCAGAGGATATTCTTCGTCTCGCTCCAGACGGACGGAGGGACCGCGCCGGGCGCCTCACCGGTCTGCAGGGGACCCCTGAATCCGGGCCACCGGCCCTCGTCCGTCGGCGCATCCGAGGAGGCCCCCGGGAAACAGACCGTCAGCAGCACCAAGAGCAGAAGAGGACGATATCGGCTAGTTCGCATCGGTCCACTCTATACCCCGTGGCGGGATTGGGCTTGAATGGAGATCGGTCTCTGCTCACAATGAGGGGTCCTGCTGGCCTTCCTCCTCTCGGAAAGAGACCTGTGAGCCCGAAAGCGACACCGCCAAGCCCTCGTCATCGCTACGACGAGTCAAAAATCAAGACGCTGAGTTCGCTGGAACATATCCGTAAGCGAACCGGGATGTACATCGGCCGGATCGGAGATGGCCAACATTACGATGACGGGGTCTACGTCCTACTCAAGGAAGTCATCGACAACGCCATCGACGAATTCATCATGGGCTACGGAACGACGATCCGCGTCGACATCGACGGGACCGAAGTCACTATTCGGGATCACGGACGTGGGATTCCGCTCGGCAAGGTCGTCGAGTGTGTCTCCCAGATCAATACGGGAGCCAAGTACAACGACGACGTCTTTCAGTTCAGTGTCGGGCTGAATGGCGTCGGCACCAAGGCGGTCAACGCGCTCTCTAAGCGGTTTCATGTTCGGAGTGTTCGTGACGGGAGCTACTCCGAGGCCTCTTTCAAGCGTGGCGAAATCACCGGCAAGAAACGCGGTCGCTGTCGCGGCGAGGAGAACGGGACCCTCGTGACGTTCTCGCCGGATGCGGACATCTTTGGCGACGTGCGATATGACGAAGAGTTGGTGCAGCGCCGGATCCGTTTTTACACCTATCTCAACGCCGGCTTGACGATCGAGTACAACGGCCAGGAGTGGCGATCGGAGGGTGGGCTTCTAGACCTGGTCTCTGCCGACGTCAAGCGAGACGCCGTTTACCCGGTCCTGCACTTTCGCGACAAGACACTCGAGATCGCTCTGACCCACACGAACCGATTCAGCGAGTCCTATTTTTCGTTTGTCAACGGTCAGTACACGGTGGATGGAGGAATCCATCTCAGCGCGTTCCGCGAGGGTCTCCTGAAGGCCGTCAACGACTATTCAAGAAAGCGATTTGACGGCGATGACGTTCGGGATGGCGTCGTCGGCGCCATCGCAATCCGCCTCAAGGATCCGATCTTCGAATCGCAGACCAAGAACAAGCTTGGCAACACCGAGATTCGCGGCAGCCTCGTGGGGACGATTCGTGAGGCGATCGTCGACCTGTTTCATCGGCACCCGGATTCCGCGGACCGTCTGATACGGAAGGTCGAAGAGACACAGAAGATTCGCAAGGAGCTTCAGGCGGTCAAGAAGCTCGCCCGCGAGAAGGCTCGCGCGACGTCGATTCGTGTCCCCCAACTCAAAGATTGCAAGATCCATCGGACGGACTCGGCGAAGAAGCGGCGTGATAGAGAGTCGATGATCTTCATCGCCGAGGGACAATCCGCAGCCGGGTCCATGGTTCAATGTCGAGACGTCAACACGCAGGCTATTTTCACGCTGAAGGGCAAGCCCTTGAACGTCTGCGACCTCAATCGCGACGCCGTCTACAAGAACGACGAGCTATACAACCTCATGCGAGCCCTGGACATCGAAGGCTCCGTGGACAATCTCCGCTATGACAAGGTCGTGCTGGCCACCGATGCCGACGTCGACGGCCTCCATATCCGCAATCTGGCCTTGACGTTCTTTCTACGATTCTTCGAACCCCTCGTTCTCGGTGGCCACGTGTTCATCCTTGAGACTCCGCTCTTTCGCGTGCGGAACCGTAAGGAGACTCACTATTGCTACTCGGAGGAGGAGCGAGACTCGGCGATCAAGAAGCTCTCCCGCGGAATCGAGATCACCCGATTCAAGGGTCTCGGCGAGATATCTCCCCACGAATTCAAGCAGTTCATCGGCGATGACATGCGGCTCACCCCGGTCGTGGTCGGAGACCATTCGGGGATCCCGAAGCTGCTGCAGTTCTACATGGGACGGAACACGCCGGAACGCCGCGGCTACATCATGAACCATCTGGTGGTTGAGGCCTCTGCATGAGCGATGGCCAGGGAAGCCTCTTCGATAAACCGGAGAATGCCGCGACGTTTGACGGCGGCGGACTGAAAGACGGCCCCCTGGGCCGTCTGATGGACGACAACTTCATTCGGTACGCCTCGTACGTCATTCGCGATCGCGCGATCCCCGATCTCGCCGATGGCCTCAAACCGGTCCAACGACGCATCCTTCATTCCCTCCACGAGAATGACGACGGGAAGTTCATCAAGGTCGCTAATATCGTCGGCCACACGATGCAATACCACCCCCACGGGGATGCGAGTATCGGCGATGCGCTGGTGACCCTGGTCAACAAGGGCCTGCTCATCGAGGGTCAGGGAAACTTCGGCAATGTCTTGACCGGCGATCCTGCGGCGGCGGCTCGCTACATCGAGTGCCGACTCACGGATCTCGCCCGAAACCATCTGTTTCAGAACGACCTGACCCAATTCAGTCCCAGCTACGACGGCCGTCGAAAAGAGCCGGTCTCGCTCCCCTCTCGCTTGCCCTTGCTGTTGATGATGGGTGCCGATGGGATCGCCGTCGGCCTATCGACCCGAGTCCTCCCACACAACTTCATCGAACTGCTCGAAGCGCAAATCGCCATTCTCGACAAGAAACCATTCACGGTTGTCCCCGACTTCCGCCAGGGCGGCCTGATGGACGCCGCAGAATACGAGAATGGCACCGGTCGTGTACGGGTCCGTTCTCGGATCGATCGCCGGGGCGACGACGCCCTTGTGGTCCGTTCGGTCCCGCCGACGGTAACCACCGACTCGCTGATCGCCTCCATCGAGACAGCGGCGAAGAAGAAGTCGCTCAAGCTAAAGGCGATCAATGATTTCACCGCGGAGAACGTAGAGATCGAGATCCTCCTGGCGGCAGACCAGGATCCCGAGAAGACGATTCAGTGGCTCTACGCCTTCACCCAGTGTGAGGTGGCGCTGGCCAGTCGAATCGTCGTGATCGATCGAGAGCGACCCGTCGAGATGAACCTCGAACAGGTCCTCAAGGCCAACACCCGAACGCTGGTCAAGACACTCCGGCGTCAACTCGAGGCCCGTAATCGCGATTGCCTGGCACGACTGCACCATCTGACCCTGGTGCAGTTGTTCGTCGAGGAACGGGTCTACAAGCGGATCGAAGAGTGCACGTCCTACCCGGCCGTGCAGAAGGCCGTACTCGACGGTGTATCGGCGTTCCGAAAACAACTTCGTCGCGATGTGACCGGCAAGGATGTCGAGATGCTCCTTGGCATCAAGATCAAGAAGATCTCCCGCTACGACATGGACAAGAATCGCAAGGAGATCGGCGATCTCGAGAAGGAACTTCTCACCATCGAGAAACATCTCGAGGCCATCGTTCCGTACACCAAACGTTATCTACGCTCACTGATCCGCGAGTTCGCCGCAACCCATCCGCGTCGAACGGAGATCCAGTCCTTCGACACGATCGAGAAACGCGATCTGACGGCGTCCGAGCTGACACTCCAGCACGACGCCGAAAAGGGTTACGTCGGTCATGGGATCGAAGGGGCACCGGTACTGACCTGTTCTTCTCTCGACAAGGTGTTGGTCGTCTTCGGCGACGGCCGGTACAAGGTCATGACGCCCCCCGAGAAACTCTTCGTCGAAGGCTTGCAGCATTGTGATCTCCTCGAGCGAGATCGTGTATTCGTGCTGGTCTTCAGAGACGAGGAAGGACTGAGTCACCTGAAGCGATTCACCTTTGGTGGCGCGATCCTCAACAAGGAGTACCGCTGTATTCCTGAAAGGTCGGAGCTCCTGTTCTTCAGTGCCGACGACCCGAAGACGCTCTACGTCAGGTATGAGAAACGCAAGGGTCAGCGAATCCACCAACAGACGTTTGAACTGGCGGAGGTCAAGATCCGCAGCGTCAAGACTCGCGGAACCCACATGACCTCCAAACGGATCGCCGCCTTCCACACCCGCCGCCCGCGAGGATGGACCGAGAAGCGTTCGGGTCCTCCGGGCAGTTTCTTGCGGGCGTAGCCGCCAACCGACCCCATCTGCTAGAATCTCAAATTGTTCTCAATTCGGCACCTTACGGCGGTCTGGGAGACGGGATGGCAACCACCAAGTACAAGGTCGGCACAGAAATCGAGGCGTACTGCAAGGATTGTGACGAGGATCGCTCCGGCGTCATCGAGACGCTGAAGTCCGACGGAAATATCAACCGGGTCGTCTGCAACACCTGCAAAGAGAGCCATCTGTTCCGACGCCCGAAGAGTGCCGCCGCCAAGAAACCAAAGAGTCGGCGACGCATCAAGGGTGCCGTTCTGGTTGCGGAAGAGGATCTTGCAAGCGCCAAGCCGTACTCGATGGCGGCGATCTTCGAGGTTGGCGACATCATCCAACACAAGGCCTTCGGTGCCGGCAGCGTGGTCGAGATCCGCAACAACGGCAAGATGCAGGTCGGCTTTGAGACCGGGCCCAAGCTGCTGGTCTTCGGCCGCAAGTAGAACTGACTCACTCGACACAGACGTGGCGGGTTCTCGGTCTCGAGATCCCCGTCGATGCGCCGGATAGTCGCCTGCGCACACTGGCCGCCACCGCCGTTGGCGCCGACACCGAGTCGCTTGTCGGCCTTCGCATCGCCCGTCGATCCCTGGATGCCAGACGCCGCGGTAAGGTCCGGCGCCTCCGTTTCATCGTCCATGTCGATCTGGCTCTGCCGGCGGAGTTCCGCTCGACCGCTCTGAGTCGTGGGATCCGTACCGGGACCATCGTCGAGACACCTCCCGTGATCGATTTCAGTGTCCCGGGTGTGAATCCGGAGAATCATCGGGTCGTGGTCGTCGGCAGCGGACCGGCGGGACTTCTGGCGGCGATGGTGCTCTCGTTGAACGGCGTCCGGGTCGATCTGATCGATCGAGGGGCACCGCTTCAGGAGCGTGCACGAGACCTTGCCGGTTTCCACCGCACGCGGGTACCGGATCGCGAATCCAATCTGTTGTTTGGCGAGGGCGGTGCGGGCACCTATTCCGACGGCAAGTTGTACACCCGTGTCGACGATGCCCTCGAGATCCCGTGCCTCCAAACTCTGGTCGATCATGGCGCGCCGGAAGAGATTCTATTTGACTCTCGGGCACACATCGGCACGGACCGCCTGCACAAGATCTTGCCGCGATTCCGCGAAACGCTCGTAGACCAGGGGGTTCGATTTCACTGGCGAACACGCCTGGAGCGTCTGCTGGTGGACCCCGATAGGTCTCGGGTCCTCGGTGTAGGAACGAACAACGGCGACCTCTCTTGTGATGCGCTGTTCCTCGCACCGGGTCACAGCGCAAGAGACACGCTGCGCTCCCTCCATGCACAGGGCCTTGAAGTCTCCGCCAAGCCATTCCAACTGGGCGTTCGAATCGAACATCCCCAGGAGTTGATCAATCGCGGTCGGTTCGGAGAGGGGCCGGAAGCGGCGATCCTCGGTGCCGCCTCGTACAACCTCGTGTGCCGCGCACGGAACGATAAGCCCGCGACTCACTCGTTCTGCATGTGTCCAGGAGGTCGAATCGTGGCGAGTGTCAATACGCCGGGCGAACTGTGTACAAACGGAATGAGCAACTCGACTCACTCGTCACCGTTCGCCAACGCCGCCGTCGTCACCACCTTTGGACCGCGTGAATTTGGCGATGGCCCGTTCGCCGGCGTCGAGTTCCAGGAACGACTCGAGCGATCGTTCTTCGATGCGGGGGGTGGAGACTTCACCGCGCCCGCCCAGCACGCCGACGACTTCATTCGCGGTTCGAACACCGAAACTTTGCGTCGCTCCAGCTATCGAATGGGCACGACCCCCGCTCGAATCGACACGTTGCTACCCGGGCGAGCCTACGATGCAATCGGACGCGCCCTACTGGAGTTCGATCGGAAGATCCCCGGCTATGCCGGCGATTCGGGAATCCTCGTGGGGCTCGAGTCCCGCAGCTCGGGTCCGTTGCGGATCCCGCGGGATCGCGAGACGTTGACCGCCACCGGCTTCGAGAACCTCTATCCACTGGGCGAAGGGGCCGGCTACGCCGGCGGCATCATGAGCGCTGCCATCGACGGGGCTCGGGCCGCGCGTGTCCACCTGGTGCGAATTCGTGCTTGATGGTTCGAACTTGCCCTGACCGGCCGCGGCTGGTTAGACTCCGTAGTCACCCACACGGAGCCTCCCATGAATCACACTTCCTTCGTTCGTACCGGTTGCGCCCTGGCCATCCTGTTGATCGGATGCGTCTCGATCCAACCTCTCGTGGCCCAGGAATCCGCCGTGTTGTTCAAGAACGTCAGGATCTTTGACGGTGTCGATTCCACGCTGACATCCGGCAACGTCCTGGTGCAGGGTGACACGATCGCCAAGATTTCGACGACACCCATCGCCCCACCGACCGGTGCGACGATCATCGACGGCGAGGGGCGAGTCCTCTCGCCAGGGTTCATCGATATTCATGCCCACCTGACCATGTCTCGACCGCGAGACTGGAGCTACAGCCATCCGTTCGTCACCGGTGCGGTCGCCGGTGATACGGCAAGGGACTACCTGGACCGCGGGTTCACGACGATTCGCGACGCGGGAGGCACCCATCCGGACCTGGCCAAGGCCATCGAGGCCGGCCTGCTGGTCGGACCGCGGGTCTACCCTTCCGGTGCGATCGTCTCGCAGACCAGCGGACACGGCGATTTTCGCCGACCGGAAGCGCCCCATCCGACCCTCGGTGCCGGTCGTGGCGATCCGGTGCTTGGCGGTGGCCTGTCGGTGCTCGCCGACGGTGTCACCCAGACGCTCGTGGCGGTACGCGAGAATCTGAAAGCCGGCGCGACGCAGATCAAGATCATGGGTGGCGGCGGTGTTGCGTCCGACTACGACCCGATTCACACGCTCCAACCTTCCCCCGAAGAGATTCGTGCCGCCGTGCAGGCCGCAGGCGACTGGGGCACGTACGTCCTGGCCCATGCCTACACCGCCAAGGCGATCCGACGACTCGTTGATAACGGTGTTCGGGTCATCGAACACGGCCTCCTGATTGACGAAGAGACGGCAAAACTGTGTGCCGAGAAAAACGTCGTGATCAGCACGCAGGTGGCTATTTTTAGCCCGTCGAAGGACGTTCCCGGGATTACCGGCGAGAATCTTCGAAAACTCCGCCAGGTTCAGCAAGGGCAGGCAACCCTGATCGGGCTGATCAAAAAATACGGCATCCGAATGGGCTTCGGCACCGACTTCATCTTCGGCACCCATCGCGACATCGGTCAGGAGTTTGTCGCTCGCGCCGAGCACTTCAACGCCGCACAGATCATGCGGCAAGCGACCTCGGAGAGCGCCGAGATCATTCGCATGTGCGGGAAGCTGAATCGTCACGGAAACTTCGGTGAGATTCGGGTGGGTTGGAAAGCGGATATCGTCTTGATCGACGGCGAACCACTCTCGGACATCAACGCGCTACGTTATCCGCAGGATGCTCTACCGGTGATCATGCGTGACGGAAAACTTCACCGGAACGAACTGTCGACACCCTAGCGACGATCGACAAGTCGCTCGGGCATATCCGCAAGCACGTACCCCGTCACGGCCAGCAGGGCGATCGCCTTGCGGAAGTTCTGGGGGTCCAACTTGTCCAGCGTATCGGCGTGGGTGTGGTGCCAGTCGAAGTAGTGTTCACCAACGGTACGGAGGCCCATACCGGGCACACCCTCTTTCGTCAGCGGACTGATGTCGGCTCCACCGCCACCACGACTCATCCTGTCGGCATCGATGGCGGCCAGAAGCCCAACGACCTGCTCCATCGTCGCAAGGGCACGCTCGTACTCGGGGTCCGGCGTCTCGGCCTTGTGATCGACTCCGTGCAGCCCCAGGCCGAACCCAACGGGGCTCTCGTTCCCGCCGTCCATCTCGATGGCGGCGACATGATTCGCCAACTGAGCGTCGCTTAGAGCCTCACGATAGGCCTTCGCCCCGCGCAGGCCGTTCTCCTCGTTGGTCCAGAGGACGACCCGGAGAGTCCGGCGTGGCCGCAGTCCGAGATCCTCGATGATCTGGAGTGCCTGCCATGCGGCGACGCACGCCGCGCCGTCATCGTGGACGCCCTCTCCCACATCCCACGAGTCGTAGTGACCACCCATCACGACCACCTCCTCCGGTCGCTCGGCTCCGGGAATCTCGACGATGACGTTGTGGGACTCGGTGTCCGGAAGCGTTCGGGCCGCCATCTTCAACTCGACGGTCATGGTCTGACCCAGAGCCTTCATGCGCTTGAACCACTCGGCATCCTCGACTGTGATCGCGGCGGCGGGAATCCTCGGCTGCTCGCCGTCATAACGGAGCGCACCCGTGTGAGGAGTCACGAGGCTCCTTGAGGTCGCCGATCGCACGAGAACCGCGGCTGCACCGAGTGCTGCGGCCCGGGAGGCTCCGTGGGTACGGTAGGCGACCGTCCCGCCGTATCCTATCCACTCCACTGCGTAGACGACGATCTTCCCTTCGATCTCCTCGGGGTTCATCGCCTCGAGTTCCTCGAAACTCTCGACGACAACCACCGGCGCTGTGATACCGCCCTCCGGGGTTCCGACGCTCATGCCCAGTCCCAGCATTGGAAGCGCGCGTGGTCGCGGTGTCACGACCCGTGCGCTTTCCTCCCCACGAACCCAGTGGGGCACCATGACCGGCTGCAGTCGTACGGAAAGACCCCGGGACTCCATTTGCGTGGCGGCCCAGGTGATGGCGTCCGCGAGCTGCTCCGAGCCGCTCAACCGATGTCCGATCACCGTCGCCAGATGGTCCAGGTTCTTCCAACCCTCGGTGTCGGTCAGGGCGGCACCGATGATCCGTCCCGCCGGTTCGCTGTAGGCTGCTGCGAGATCCTCGGGGGTTCGCGCACCGACGACCACCAGACGATCTCCATCCGGTGAGAACGCGACGCGTGTGATGCCACGGACTCCATGGGAATCGAGATCTGCGACCTCCGTCCATGCACTCTCACCCTCGTGCCATCGATACAGACGGCTGTCATCGGCGATCCAGACCGACCCGTCGGGCGCCCAGGCATAGTCCTCCCGATCGGTCGGTGTCTCGACCAGCGGTCGCCGATCGCCGCTTGCGATATCGATCTCCGTCAACCACCAGGGTTCGGCGGATTTGTCGACATAACTCATCCGGTCGCGTCCCGGAATCCGCGACAGACCCCGTCCCGGTGAGTCGGCGAGATGACGTCCCGCGCCGGGCCCCGTTCGGGCGACCTGCAACGTCATCGGCTCGCCCAACACGAACAGGAGAAGCTCATCGCTGCCGTTCCACGCGTGGTAGCCCACCGGATTGACGTCCGGTAGGAGAAGCTTGAACGACCCGTCATCGAGATTGACGCTCCACAGCTGCTGCTTCAGGTCGCCATAGTCCCGGACGTAGGAGATGGCGTTCTGACCCGGAATCGGCGTCGGCGAGTACTCCCCCTCGGCGGTTCCCGTGACCACGGTCGTCTCTCCGGTCGCGAGATCCATGCGGTAGATATCGGTCCCGGTATCGCGCCAGGAGGAATAGACGATCGACCTGCCGTCGGGCAGGAACTTCGGCTGATTGTCGTAGCCGACCCGGTCGGTCAGCCGACGCACCTGATCGACGCCCACATCGCCGTCTTGAGCAACGACATCCATCAGAAAGATGTCCGTCGACGGGATCTGGGCCAGCACGGGCGCCAGGAAGGTCAGCCCGACAGCGAGCAGCAACAGGCGGTTGGGTTGGCGCACGGCGGTCCTCCAGAGATCCGGACCGGATTGTGAACGGACACGGCGATGAACGCAACCGCTGGGAATAACCGACGCCAAAAAGAAAAGGGGCCCCCACAGCGTGAGGGCCCCCTCAAACCAAATCGGAACGATCAGTCGAACTGGAAGCGAGCTGCGACGATGACCTCGTCAAAATCGATCGAGTCGCGGCCGTCCGTCGTGGTGCCGTCAAAACCGAAAATGATTCGGTCGTAACGCATCTGAACACCGGCACGCAGACGCGTGGAACCCTCATCCCACGTGTCTCGGTTGGTGATCGTCTGGTTGTTGGCCGGCGTCACCACGTCGATGTCGACCACACGGAAGGTATTTTCTTCCTCGTAGAACTCGTAAGACCCGCCGACGACCAGCGCCCAGTGCGGGGTGAAGTCATACAGGAACGCGACGTTGAAGTCGTAATTCATCGACTCGAACTCGACGTTCTCGTCGTACTGCCGTGCATAACGCGAACTTCTTCATGTATCCCCCAGTGGCAAAGACCAATTTGGCCCGCCGTGTGGCAATAACGCCCTGTTAGATGGAATCTCTTGGGTTCCCAGGCTCGCTTCAAGAGTCGAATCGCGGCGATTCTAGCGTGATTGATCCAGGCACCGTCAAACGCTTTGTATGGGGAATTCGAGGATTTCGGCGCAGGCGTGCTTTTCTGGTCAATACGACCCTATGATTGCCGTGAGGTGACCGGATGCGGGAAGACAGACGGCGGATTCCCGTAGGGTTGACCCTTCTCTGCCTGGCCCTTGGAACCCCCCTCCTGGCCGACGAATCCGCCTGGACCCCGCCTGAAACCCCGGAAAACCCACTCAAGAGCACGGAGTTGGGTCAGGGCTCGTATCCCGACCCCTCCTCCGGCACCGATCGCAAATACTGGCGCCGAAACCTGTTCAAGCGCGTGGGCTCGGACCAGAAGTTCCTCATCACGACTTGGTGGCCGGCGGAATTCCGGCGGATCGGGTTCACGGTGCCGTTGGCGGCGTCGGTGATCGGGGCCACCCAGGGGGGGCAGGGCTCCAGCTCCGCCGACCATCAGCTCTCGTCCGGATTCGGTCATTGGGGTTCCGGGGAACAGAAGGGTGCCCACGAATTTTTGACCCAGATCGGCGATCGGCGGGCGGTCGCGGCCCTGATCGGCAGCAGCTATCTCATCTCTCGCTGGGCCGGCAATGAGCGCATCGAGCGCACCGCCAGCCTGACCGGTGAGGCGCTGATCAACACGACGATCTACGTCGGAGTGCTCAAGCGGGTGTCAAAGCGTGCGCGTCCCAACGACCATGGCGGCGGGGAGTTCTTCATCTCGAGTCCCATGGAACACGAGGAGACCGACTCCTTTCCGTCCGGCCATGCCGCCGGTGCCTTCGCGATGGCGGCGGTGATCGCCGGCGAGTTTCACGAGCGACGCTGGGTCTCCGTGGTCGCTTACAGCACAGCCACGTTGATCACCTTCTCGCGGGTCAGCCTGGAGCGGCACTACCCTTCGGATGTGATCGCCGGCGCGGTCCTGGGTCAGAGTATCGGCAAGATGGTGACGCATCGGTCTCGTGGACTCGATGACGAACCCGTTCCACTCTGGCGACGATTCCAGCCTGCCGTCGACCCTGGCACCGGCGACTTCGAGGTTCGTTACCAGCACAGCTGGTGATGGGCTATCGATCAGCCCCGCGAATGAACTGAAAACTCGGCTCTCGCCAGGACGTTACCTTCCACATCGCGAGCCTCGACGCTCCAGTCCCCGGTTCCCCAGAGCGTCTTTGAACTTCGCGTGCGCCAGCTAGCACTACCGAGTCCCAATTCGATCGTCTGCACCCATCCCCCACCGCGTAGCCAAACATGTCGAACCACTTCGCCTCGGGTGCCACCCTCGACACGGGTCGTAAACCACGCGACCTGCCCCTCCTCAAAATCGGTCGTCGTTTCGCGAACACGATGATTGCGGATACCGAGCCCGAGCCCGGTATCCGTCACGCTCAGATGGCTGTTCGGTAAGGGTGGAGGCGTCGGCTCCGACGCTTCGGGTTCAGGGTCGGAACTCTCAACGACTTCGGGAATCGACATCGCAGGCTGGGGGACGGGCAGCGCTTGCTGCACCGCGGGGCTCGGGGACTCATCCGCGGAGAGCAGCCGTATGACAACCCAGACGGCGACCACGCTCAGAACCACCGCGACCATCCACAGACCGCGCCGACGTGGGACAGCCACCGGCTCCGCCGCCGCCGTGGGGAGCGGCTGTTCGGGCTCTGTCACCATCGATTCTTCTTCGATCTCTGCGGCGGGTTCTTCGACGGGCTCTGCGGGCCGCTCGCGGGCTTCCCGAATCCGTCGATACCGTTCCTGGTCGTACTCGGCGATCAGGGGTTCCGGATCAAACCCCAGGATCTCGGCGTAGGCGCGGATGTAGAGCTTGCCGAACGCTCGTGGCCCCGGCAGGGACTCGAACTCGTTTCGTTCGAGGGCTTCCAGGTACTGAAGACCAATGCGGCTGGAGCGGGAGAGATCCTCGAGCGGCATGTTCCGTCGCTCTCGTTCCTGTCGCAGTTTTTGGCCGAAGTTATCCATCGGAACGGCACCAAAAACTCATTCTATCATTCGCTCTCGACGATCGAGATCAGGGGCAGGCGTTGTCGTTGGGTCGAAGCATACCCAGACTGTCCGTTCCGAGGTCGCCCTCGCTGGATCCCGATACGCCCGTCACCAGGAAGAAGACGCTCTGTCCCGACGGGATCGGATCGGCATCGACGATCGATTCCACATTCGTCAGGCAGAGTTTCGTGGCCAGTGGAACTCCCAGCGGGTCCTGGGTGTACGCTCCGCCGCCCCGCAAGACCGCGAGATCTCCGCGATAAAGATTCCAATCGGTGAATCCGATCTCAGGCTGCCACTGGACGGTCGTGGCATCCGGCAGAATGAGATGAATCGTCCCGTCGTCGAGATCGCAATGATCACCCTCGTCATCGAGGTCAGTGTCGGTTTGCGTAGGGTTGAAAATCGACGGGCAGCTATCGACGTCGCCGCAAAAACCATCGACATCGATATCGTTGCCGGCATCAGCGGGGCACGGGTCCTCGGCGTTGGGGATGCCGTCCCCATCGATATCCGGGGCGGCGACGCTCAGATCGAACGACCCGTAGTAGGTGAAATCGTTGGGCTGGACGACCTCGACGAAGTACGTGCCGTCAGCCGGGGCAACCCATTCGACGAACGACGACGCGTCCCCGGGCTCGCGGTCGTCGTTCGACGCCAGGGCGGGCCCGCCATCGTCCCTGACGGTGATCTTCGTGTCGGCCACGGACCAGAGATTGATTGTCTCGATGTGGTACGTCCGACCGCCGACCGCATCAAACCAGAACCAGTCAACATCTCGATCATCTTCACCGGATCCGTCGCCGTCGGGGTCGGTGAAGAACGTGGCGTGCGCCAGAGTCCCGTCGGGAATCACCGCCATGGCCGATGCACGTGTGTCGTTTGGCTCGAAGGAATCCTCGAAGTGCTCGATACCGACACCCTCGCCGAAGATCGTAATCATCTCCGTGAGATATCCGTTCTGCACTGGGGATTCGAACCACGCATCCCAGTAGTCCTCGGAGGTGATCCGCTTCCGACCGGGCAAGCCCTCGGTCATGGTCTCCCAATGCTCGACAAGATCGAGATCGAGCAGATCGATCGAAGTATCGTCCACACCTGGCGTGAAATCCAGATCCCCGGGACCGTCAAACACATCCCAGAGTGCGGTAAAGATACTGACCTCGCTCGTGTCCCCGTCACACTCGTACTCGGTCTCGGTTTCGAGATCGGCGTAGAGGGAAACATGCCCGGGTCCTGCCGCACCGGTAGTGCGGACGTAGATATTGGGCGTGGCGACACCGTGATGTTTCCTGGCTGCGCAACCGAAGAACGTCGCGTGCCCCTCCTCCCAGGATAATTTCGGGTTCTGGTCGCATTGGGCAAACCCGTGTGGCCCACCGGGGTTATCCGAGTCGGAGTAGTTGAACACGATGAAGTGGCCGTATTCGTGGAGGATCACCGTATCGTCATACGCACCGGTGTCGCGCACGTCAATCCGCGAAAAGGATGCCGTGGATGCAGGCTGCCCCCTGGACGCTTCCCAGACGATCCTGAGCGAATCCCCCGATCCCGGACGACTGCCGTCGAGGAAGGCAACGAAGTCGGTTCCCAACAGCCCGGCGTCCCAACAGTTGAACGGTTCCCCCCCCTGCCCGATCTCTGCAACCAGGGTGCCGATGTCGAGATCCGCATTCGGTAAGTGGGCGTTGACGGTCGGACTGACGATTGCGTACGGAACGAATGCCGCGTTCGTCACTTCGAGGTACAGGCCGGGAGTCCCTGCTCCACGTGCCAGCACGCGAATCTCGATGTCACGGGTCTGATTGTCCGAGACCAGTATCGAGAACGCTCCCACATCGTCGGTCGCTCCCGAGGCGAGGACGGTCAATGCGACGGCATCGATAATCTCGACATCCGCAGAGCGGATCGGTCGAAGGGGCTCCACCCCGGTGAAACCGGTCGGCCCGAATTCACGATCGCGGTACATCGCTGTTCCACTAACGGTCCAATCGGCAAGAGCCGGCAGACTGATCGCGACCAGCAAGACGCAGACGAGTATCAGGATTCGTCTTGAACAACGTCCCATGAAGTTATCTCGACCCCTCGGAGCGAAGGACCGTCGCGGGGTACTCGGCCGCACCCAGACGAATCGTCAAAGGGTCATCGTCTGCCTGGACCGCGAAGCCGATCGCGTCCCGCACCCGTCGACCGGAACCGTCCGTACCCTCAACGATGAACTCGAGGACTCCCCGATCGGCAGCGGTCAGGACCCATTCGAATTCAAACTCCGTCGTCACCGACGGATTGAGCTGGATGCCATCCCTCTTGAACCCCTGGCGCTGCGGAATCGGATCCACGTGACGAAACTCCGCTGAGTCCGGGCCCAGCGGCTGGAGTCGAGAGCCCGTCGGGGCCGAGACGCTGAGCGCACCATCGACCAGAGGAACGAGAGGGCGAATCTGCAGTCTGACGACGTCTTCTCGAACCCAGAGCACGTCGAACTGCAGATGCCCGCTCGGTTCGGCGGAATGGAGCAGCGCGACCGGCACGAAAGAGAGAAGGATCGACAACGACCACCCAATCCAATTGCGCGATCGTCGCCTCGACGTCTGCGACATGTCACCCCCGGAACGCAAGAATACCCGGGTCTAGTTGTACGGCGGCGAGAGGTCACGGACAAGCCGGATCTTCTCGGAAAATGGCTCTGGGCAGTGGAATTTGGCTCGATACGAAGATTTCATGGGTTTCTTGCCTACCTGGCCGATCGAAGAGTCACGTTGTCCTGCTTCTTGTTGTAGCCCTGCCGGAACGTCAGTTCGTACGAGAGGTCCGAATGCTCCCCCGCCGGGACGCTGGCCGAGAAGCGTGGGGTCCGGTAATCGTGGAGTACCGGCGACAAACTGCTTTCGAAGATCACGTGCCCGTCGAAGGATCGACGAATCTCCACATCGATCGGTTTGTCCCGGTAGTTGCGAATCCTGTCGATCCACCGCTGATGATCGTCCCAACCCGCAATCGTGTCTCGCATCTGGATCCGATGCCCCTCGCCCGGACTAACGTGGATGCTTGCGCCGTGTCGGTGGAACCAGAAATTGTCGCGAAAGCTCTTGAGACGGACCCGCTCGTGGACGACCTCAGGATCGGCTCCAAGATTCAACTCGATCTCCTGACCGATCGGAACGTAGCGCGAATTCTGCGCCGCAAGAAACGACAGCCCGTCACGACCGTTGTCCCGATAGACCCTGACGACACCATCGGGCAAGGGTGTCGTACCGAGGCCGCTGCTCTCGTCGTTCCTCAGGAGGAAGATTCGAGCAAGCATGTCGCCGTATTGCTGGACCCGGTAGCGGTAGTGAATGGCAAACGGCACCTCGCGCCCTTCGAACAGACGCATCCTCTTGGACCATGTGTGGGGAACGCTCTCGACGCCCGGGATCGTGAAGATGAAATATTCCGAGAGTCCTTCCTTGACGATGTCCTTGGGCGCCATCGATTCCGCGACGACCATGCTCTTTGCCGCAGCATCCATCATCTCTCTACGTGCAACGGCCGGCATCTGTTGAAGCCGTTTCTTGCCCTCGCGATAGTCGTCGGCGTCCCGCTCCGACAGGATGCCTCGCTCGGCAAGGTGAGTCACCTTCTCGACAAGATTGATTGTCCCCACCACTAGACGGATCTGTGCTCCGGCGTAGTCTTCACCGGAGTTGTTGGTGATCTTCACGTAGCCGTCGAGGCTCATTCGCGTCTCTTCCGTGTCGCTTACGCAGCGGTAGTCGGCAGACCACGTAATTCCCGACGTGAAGTACGTGATCTCGACGACGGCATCGATGTCGACTGCGCTCTGGACGTTCCAGTAGAGGGTTTGCGGCCGGTCGTGAGGAAACGTGGTGTCCATCAGATCCAGGTCTCCGGACTGTGTCCGAAAGCGGATATCGACACTGGTCGGATCGATGAGCGTCCCGGCCCAGGAGAACTGTAGTGGATTCATGCCCTGCTTGAACGTGACCACTCGCGTTTCCCGGACGAGAGTCAGGTCTTCCGAGTTGTAGATTGTCAGTTGAACGGAGTCTCGGCCCGGCACCGTACTCAGGTCGACGTTTTTTCCGTGAGCAAGAGCGATTGCGATCATCGAAGCCACAAGAACCGTCATCATCTTCTTCATCATGGGATCCACTCCTACCATTCGTTCTTGATGCGTAACTGAAACGCGAACGACTTCTTGCCTTCGCCCTGATCTCCCGACGCGGGGGGAACGGTAACCTGTGCAACCACCGATTCTGCCGTCGTGCGGCTGTCGTCGATCAGGCTGTTGAGCGACTTCTTCCCGACGATCTCCCACTCGACATCACGCCCCGAGTGCCCGAGAATCTCCTGCCGCAGCGCGTTCATCGATTCAACGATGTCCAGCGTTGCCTGACTGTCCTTGAAGTTCTCGATCTCGTACTTGACGACAACGTCATAGTCTCGGAGGTTGCCGTCGCGTCGGATTTCGTCCCTTCGATCGATTGTCCGTTTCACGACGATGTCTCGTGTCACGCCGAGGAACAGCTTCAGCTCGTCATCGCGCGGCGTGAACGCCGCCCAGTCCTCTCCGAGGAACGCCGCCCCGCCATGTCCATCCAGCTGAAAGATTCGGGCTTTGCCGAATTGGAGGGGAAACTCGCCGAGGCCATTGGCGTCGTCGTTCACCAACACGTAGTGCATCGGAATGGTCAGTTGCTTCGTTGCCGAATCCTGATACCCATGGCGGGCAAAATCGGCGGTGTAGGTCTTTCGAATCGGAACGCCCTCAAAGCGAGACGTAAGGATCTTGCGAGTTTCGTTCACCCCGATGGGCCGCTCGATACGGGCACCGAATCCGGGCCACATCCCGGCAATTCCAAATTCCTCGTTGGCGGCGTTATGTAACAGCACGTACTGACGGAGAGACAATGTCGACTCGTCCTCGGATGCCTCCGCACGGTAGGCGAAGGTCTTATCCAGGCGACCGATCAGATAGCTGATACGGACCCGAGCCGGCCCCGCGCTTCGTGCTGCGACCTGCCAGACCAACTCGCTCTGTCCCGGTGGGTAGGAGACCGAGATCACCTCGACGTCTCCGGGGGCCTCCAGCGGACGCAGCTGGATACTGCTGCGATCGATGCTCGTGTTGGCCCAGGCGAAGACGACCTCGTTCAACCCCGCGGTGAGCGGAACCCGGCGTTCCTCCTCCACGAGGGTGACCTGCCCATGATCCAACTGGATCTCGACGCGATCCCGGGGCGGGAGTGTGATCAGCTTGATGCCGGCGATGAGAGGTAGCGATGGTGCCAGCGTGACGATGAGCGTGCCTAGCAGGTGTTTCTTCCATTTCCCTGGGAACATCCCGTTCTCCTTTGTGGTCTTTCCTGTCTGCCCCCCTAGACACCGCCACCGCAGCAAAGTTCCCGCGAATCTTCAGGCCCCTGAATCAGTGGGTTCGACGTCCTTGCTTCCCGCCACCGGGCCCGATTATCATCCGGTGCCGAAATCGAAGTGCCTGCTCGCGGGCACGCTCGTCACCAGGAACAGAGGGAGAGACGGTGGGTACCACGCAACTGCTGGCAGATGGCGGCCACCCCGAGGGGATTGCGGCGGGTCGACGTGACGACCGTTGGTGGCTTGGCGTGGTCACAACCGCCATCATCTTGACCCTCTTCGTTATCTACTCGACCTGGGCTGCCTTTCAGGGCAACCACTACTACGCCGCACCCTACCTGAGCCCTTTCTACTCTCCGGTGCTCTTCACGGAGACCTCCATGCCGGGGTCGGCGCCCCTCTTCCACTCCGCGTTTGGTGCCTGGCCCGAATGGTGGCCCGATTTTCTGCCGACCTCTCCGGCGTTCTTCATCCTCGCGTTTCCGGGTCTCTTCCGATTCACGTGCTACTACTACCGAAAGGCCTACTACCGCTCTTTCACCGGCTCCCCGCCCGGCTGCGCGCTGGTGCCGGCGGCCAAGAAGATGCGCAAGTACCACGGCGAAACCCGATTACTCATCCTGAATAATCTCCATCGCTACGCACTCTACGGCGCCTTACTCTTTCTTCCGATCCTCTGGGCGGATGTCGTTGCATCGTTCGTTCGCAACGGGGAAATCGGCGTCGGTGTCGGTTCTGGGGTCCTCTTCATGAACGCCACACTTCTGAGCGGCTACACGTTTGGGTGCCACTCATTCCGCCACCTGATCGCCGGCCAGAAGGATTGCATGTCGTGCGGCAAGCAGACATTGCGCTTCCGTATGTGGAAGGGATCGACGTGGCTCAACGTGTTCCATGCGCGCTTCGCATGGCTCAGCCTGTTCTGGGTCGCGTTCAGCGACATCTACGTCCGACTCGTCTCGATGGGCACCATCCGAGACTTCAACACGTGGGGCTGATGTCGTGGATGTAAGAGAGATCCAGACCATCGAACACGACGTCGTCGTCGTGGGTGCCGGTGGCGCCGGGCTCCGGGCAGCCATCGAATGCAGCGCAAAGGGCCTCGACACGGGGCTCATATCCAAGAGCCTGCTGGGGAAGGCGCACACGGTCATGGCCGAGGGCGGGATGGCCGCCGCCATGGGAAACGTCGATCCCCGTGATGATTGGAAGATTCATTTCCGCGACACGATGCGGGGCGGGAAGTTCCTCAACGTCTGGCGGATGGCCGAGATTCACGCCAGGGAGGCGCCCGACCGAGTCCGCGAACTCGAGGAATGGGGTGCGGTGTTCGACCGCACCCGTGACGGACTCATCAATCAGCGCAACTTCGGAGGGCATCGCTACCCTCGTCTGGCCCACGTCGGAGACCGTACCGGCCTGGAGTTGATTCGTTCGCTCCAGGACCACGGAATCCATCAGGGCATCGTGGCTCACATGGAGTGCACGGCGCTTCAGCTCCTCAAGGACGGAGATCGCATTGCAGGCATCGCGGCGTACTGGCGCGAAACGGGACGCCTGGTCCTGTTCCGATGCAAGGCGGTCATCCTCGCGACCGGCGGCGCCGGGAAAGCGTGGGGCGTTACCAGCAATTCCTGGGAGTACACCGGCGATGGTCTTGCGGTCGCCCTCGAGGCCGGTGCCGAGGCGATGGATCTGGAATTCACCCAGTTCCATCCGACCGGCATGGTGTGGCCTCTCTCGGTTCGGGGAATCCTCGTTACGGAGGGTGTACGTGGCGACGGCGGCGTATTGCTGAACTCCAAGGGCGAACGCTTCATGTTCGATTACGTCCCGGAGAAATTCGCGTCGGAGACCGCCGATACCGTCGAAGAGGCCGATCGATGGCTGAACGGCGACGGGTCGGCCCGTCGCCCCCCGGAACTTCTGACTCGCGACGTCGTCGCCCGCGCGATCACGGCGGAGGTCAAGGCCGGTAGAGGGTCTCCCCATGGCGGAGTCTTCCTCGACATCGCGTCGCGGAGACCTGCCGACATCATCCGACGCAAGCTCCCATCGATGTACCACCAGTTCAAGGAGTTGGCGGAGGTAGACATAACCAAGGAGCCGATGGAGGTCGGGCCAACCCTGCATTACTTCATGGGCGGAATTCGGGTCGATGCGGAGAGCCAGCAAACGAGAGTCCCGGGCCTGTTTGCCTGCGGCGAGTGCGCAGCCGGACTTCACGGGGCCAACCGTCTCGGCGGAAACTCGTTGTCGGACCTGATCGTGTTCGGATCGCGTGCCGGCGCCGGCGCCGCAGACTACATTCAAGGACTTGCGCAGACTCCGTTGGCCGACGATGCACAGATCGTGGCCGCATTTCGCCGTGCAACGGCACCCCTCAATCGTGAGTCCGGCGAGAACCCCTACCTCCTTCAAGAGGAGCTGCAGGAGATCATGGGGAGTCACGTGGGGATCGTGCGAACACACGATGAGCTCGAGAACGGCATCGAGAAACTCTCCGCGCTTTCAGAACGAGGCAAGAACGTTCGCTCCCCGGGATCCAGTCAGTACAACCCGGGCTGGCATCAGGCTCTCTCGATCCGTTCACTGCTCCTGGTCTCCCAGGCCGTCGCACGGGCCGCTCACGTGCGGCAGGAGAGTCGTGGCGCCCACACGCGTCTGGACTTCGAAGGTGAGCGCGACGACTGGCAGAACGTCAACATCGTGGCTCGTCTCGGCGACAACGATCAGCTTGAGGTGGAGAAGATCCAGCGCCCCGCGCCACCGGAGGAACTGGCGGCGATCGCGTATGCCGACATCGAAGACCTCGATCGCCGGGTCGCAGAGGAGCGGAAGAGCGATGGCTGAAAACCGTACGTTCCATGTTTGGCGGGGTGACGCTCAGCAGGGTGAGTTCAAGACCTACGAGGTCGAGGTTGACCCCGGAATGGTCGTCCTGGATGTCATCCACCGGATCCAGACCCACCAGGCGCAAGATCTGGCGGTCCGCTGGAACTGCAAGGCGGGCAAATGTGGATCCTGCAGCGTCGAGATCAACGGCAAGCCACGCCTGGCCTGCATGACGCGGATGAACAGTTTCGGACCCGAGCAGTCGATCACAGTTCAGCCCCTCAAGACCTTCCCGATCGTCCGCGACCTGGTGACGGATGTCTCCTGGAACTACGAACAGAATCGTCGCATTCGCCCGTTCAAGCCGGCGCCGAAGGATAGCGACGGTCAGCGTCGGATGTACCAGGAAGATGTCGATCGCGTGCAAGAATTCCGCAAGTGCATCGAGTGCTACCTCTGCCAGGATGTCTGCCACGTTCTCAGGGACCGCGACGGAAAGGACGCGTTCGTCGGGCCGCGATTCATGATTCGCCTCGCCGGCCTCGAGATGCACCCGCTCGACGTGGACGATCGCATACCCGAGATCAAGAAGGAATTTGGTTCAGGACTCTGCAACATTACCCGCTGCTGCACGGAAATGTGCCCGGAACACATCAACATCACCGACAATGGGATCATCCCGTTGAAGGAACGGGTTGTTGATCGGTACTACGACCCGCTGCGGGTCATCGCGTCCAAACTGTTCGGCAAGAAATTCGGCGGTGGCGAGACGAGTTAATGAGGTGGCGAGATGTCGGTCGTCGAGACGTTTAATCTGAAACCCATTTCGCGAGAAGCCGTCGCCGAAGCGCTCAAGAAGGCCGAGCGATACCGACTTCTCAACGAACCCACTCAGGCGGAGAGCATCTGTCGCGACGTCCTTCGAGTCGATCCTGACAATCAACAGGCCCTTGTCCAGATTGTCCTGACCTTGACCGACCGCTTTGGGCGTGACGCCGCCGGTGTTCGAAACGCCCGCGAATACGCCGGAAAACTGCAGGACGACTATGCCCGAACCTACTACTCGGCGCTGATCAGCGAGCGGCACGCACGCGCCCTGCTTGCAAAGGGCATGTCCAGTTCGTTCGCGTACGACGGTCTGCGCGAGGCGATGGACGGCTACGAAGCTGCGGAGACGCTTCGGCCGGCCGGTCACGACGACGCGATCCTGAGATGGAATAGCTGCGTACGAACGATCCGGCGAGCAAACCTGAGACCGCGGGATGAAGATGACGAGTTACCGCTCGAGTAATTCGGCGGCGACGGAGCTATCGTCCCGGCAGCGGGCGCTGAACGCACGGGCACCCGACAAGCACGACGACCAAGAAACTGGGGGGGCCGCCGACCCGGAGGCGAGTCGTCGAGAACCCGCGCGCCACCGCTCCCGTATCATTTAGATCCGATATCAAGCGAGGGGTGGAAAACCGGTCGGTTTTGCGGTACGTGTATGGGACCGACGGGTATAAGGGCACACGTCACTGGGGGGACAGCGTGATGAAGCGTCAATGGATCGCGACGGGATGGGTCCTGCTCGCGCTGCTGGGCAGCGTCGTAGGTGGCACCCCACCCGCTCAGCAAACCACGGAGCCGAGCGTCGCGAGAGAGTGGAACGAGATTCTGCTGGACTCCATTCGGATCGACATTCCGAAGCCGACGGTCCACTCGCGAAACCTGTTTCATGTATCGATCGCGATGTGGGATGCCTGGGCGGTCTACGATCCGACGGCCCATGGTGTGTTGGTGACCGACAAGATTCTTCTAAACGATCCAACCTCCGCTCGCGAAGAAGCGATCAGCTTCGCAGCGTATCGGGTCCTCAAACATCGCTACCGGTTCGGACCCGGCGAGGCGACCTCCCAGGCCGCTTTCGATCAGTTGATGGACACCCTGGGCTACGATCGGTCAAACACCTCGACCGACGGAGACTCCCCGGCGGCGATCGGCAATCGAATCGGTCAGACGATCATCGACTACGGACTGACCGACGGGGCCAACGAGGGCCCCATGTTGGACTACGCGGACGACACCGGCTATTTCCCCCGCAATCGATCACTGGTATTCGAGCTCCCCGGCGCGTTGATGTTCCAACCGAACTACTGGCAGCCGCTGGCGTTTGAACACTTCATCTTTCAGAACGGCATCGTCGTCGGTGCTGCCGTCCAGGAGTTCCTGGGACCCAACTGGGGCAAGGTCGCGCCGTTTGCGCTGCGCCCCGAAGATCAGGCGTTCCCGTGGGTCTACCTGGATCCCGGTGCCCCGCCAATGCTGGGGACCGCGACCGATGGTGCGTTCAAGACCAACGCCGTCGATCTGATCCGACTCCAGAGCTACCTCGATCCGATCGACGCCGTCATGATGGATATCTCCCCCGGCGCGATCCACAACAACGCGCTGGGCACCCACGACGGAACGGGGCGTCCGTTGAACCCCCATACCGGCCAACCCTACGCACCCAATCTGGTCAGGCGTGGCGACTACGGTCGCGTGCTCGCCGAGTTCTGGGCCGACGGGCCGGACTCCGAGACACCTCCCGGACACTGGAATACGCTGCTGAACTACGTGACCGACCACCCACAGTTCGAACGACGACTGCGAGGCGAGGGGCCGCTGCTGGATGCCCTCGAGTGGGATGTGAAGGCATACCTCGCCATGAACGGTGCCGTCCATGACGCCGCGGTCGCCGCCTGGGGCTGCAAGGGGTACTACGACTACTCGCGGCCGATCTCCCATATTCGCCACATGGCGGAACAGGGTCAGTCTTCCGATCCCATGGGCCCGTCCTACCACCCCGACGGCCTGCCGCTCGAGCCGGGCCTGATCGAGGTCATCACCGCGGCAACAACGATGGCCGGCGAGCGTCACGAACATCTAGCAGGCTACGAGGGCGAGATCGCCATCCGAGCCTGGCTCGGCATTCCGGACGACCCGGAGAACGAAATCGGGGGCGTCGGCTGGATCCGCGCGCTCCTGTGGCTGCCCTACCAACGGGACACCTTCGTCACACCGCCGTTCGCCGGCTACGTCTCCGGACACAGCACGTTCAGCCGTGCCGCAGCCGAAGTCATGGCCGGGCTGACCGGGGACATCTTCTTCCCGGGTGGCATGGGTACGTTCACGGCTCACCAGAACGAGTACCTGGAGTTCGAGGACGGCCCCAGCGAGACCGTCCAACTGCAGTGGGCGACCTACTACGATGCCGCCGACGAGGCCGGTATCTCCCGACTGTGGGGTGGGATCCACCCCATCGCCGACGACCTGCCCGGACGGGTGATGGGCTCCTACATCGGCATGGGAGCCTGGGCCAAGGCGCAGGACTACTACGGCGACGGCAAGGTCACGATGTGCCATGTCCCACGAGGCAACCCGTCCAACCAGCACGACATCAACATCTCACCCAACGCGGTGCGGGCGCACATGCGTCACGGGGACGCCTTCGGTTCGTGTGACGGCGATGAAGAGGCCGACGCGTTCGAGCTGGATTCCCAGTTGGCCGTCAGCGGACGGTCGCGGGGTCGTCGGGGAAGCATCGCCCGAGGACTCCTCATCGATCGGCTCGGTCAGGAGACCGACCTGAATACCCGTTTCCGCATCGTGTCGGAGTTGGCGGGCAAGGTCGACGAGGGCCTGAACGACCTGTTAGTCGATCATCTGACCGCTATCGAAAAACGCGCCCATGCCGAGGGCATGGACGCGCTTGCGGAGCAATCGGCTCGACTCAGGGAGACCCTAGCCGGCACCCGGTGACGGGCTCTTCTGAATGACCTTCATCGCCGTGGCAATGGTCCCGGCGATATCGGCCGCGTTAGCCGACAGGATCATGGTGTTGCTCTCCTTGGCCAACTCGCCGAAGCGATCGATATAGCTCTCTGCGACCCGCAGCTGAACGGCCTCGTAGCCACCTGGCGCCTGGGTCGCCGCTGCGACTTTTCGCAGCCCTTCTGAGGTCGCCGTCGCGACCGCCAGGATAGCCTCGGCCTCGCCCTGGGCCTCGTTGATCTGTTTCTGCCGCGCGGCCTCCGACGCCTTGATGACTTGCTGTTTATCACCTTCGGCCGCGTTGATGACCGCGTCCCGCTCGCCTTCGGATCCCAGAACCACGGCGCGTTTCTCACGTTCGGCGCGCATCTGTTTTTCCATGGCGGCCAGCACGTCGTTAGGCGGAGTGATGTTCTTGATCTCGTAACGCAGCACCTTGATGCCCCACGGTTCCGACGCCTTGTCGACCTCTGCAACGACCTGGACGTTGATGTGGTTCCGTTCCTCGAATGTTCGGTCGAGATCGATCTTGCCGATCTCCGAACGGAGGGTGGTCTGCGCCAATTGGCTGATCGCGAATCGATAGTCCGTCACACCGTACGAGGCCCGCTGCGGGTCCATGACCTTCATGTACAACACGCCGTCAACGCCGACCTGCACGTTGTCCCGGGTAATACAGATCTGTTCTGCAATATCGACGGCACGCTCTTTCAAGGAGTGCTTGTAGCGAACGGCGTCGAAGAACGGCACCAGAATGTGAAAACCGGCCCGCAAACTACCCTGAAACTTACCCAAACGTTCGACGACATACGCATTTTGCTGGGGAACAACCAGAACGGCCTTTGCCAGAAAGACAATGACGACGATTGCGACTGCGACACCGATGATAATCCCTGGTTCCATGAGCTTCTCCTTAGCGTACGTACAGTTTGAGCCCGTCGACTCGCTCGACAGTGCACCGGTGGCCGGCGGCAAGAGCCTCGGTGCCGACGTTCTGGGCGGTCCACGATGCACCGCGTAACTCGACCTTGCCTTCGGCGCCGGGAATGATCTCTTCGGCGGTGACCGCCTCCTGGCCGACGATGGCGTCAATCGACGCCGAGTCTCCGGTGCTGGCGGCCATTCTCCGCAGTATCGGGCCGCGGAGGGTCAACGTCGAGACGATCGACATGACGGCGAAGATGACCGTCTGCAGCCAGAGTGGCCCGCCGATGTCCAACGCGACGAGGGTGCCGACGACGATTGCCGAGACGCCGAAGAACAGGAAGATGATTCCGCCGGGAATGGCGAGTTCGAAGGCAAGAAGGGCGATTCCCCCCACGATCCAGATCCACCAGGTCATATCGGGCTCCTCGATGAAGTGCCGCAACCAAGATGCGAGTTCTATATTGAAGCCATCACCTCGCCATTTCGTTGCCCTCCGGTGACTCCGGGGGCCCAAGTATCCGTAGATACCCGGCGACTGACGATCTATTCGGCCACAATGGAGATCAGGGCGAGACTAGGGTAGGCGTCAGGTCCGAGTCAAGGCCCATCCCCGCCGTCCGGCGACGCAGGAACTCGGAATAGCTGTGCTGGTGATCGATCACCTCATCGTCGGTGATCTCGATCACCCGATCTGCCAGTGATTCGATCAATTCGACGTCGTGGGATCCGAAGATCAGCGTCCCGTTCCGTTTAACCAGGGCGTTATTCAATGAAATGATCGACTCGAGGTCGAGATGATTGGTCGGGCCGTCGAGGATCATGCATTGCGGATCTTCCAACATCAGCCGGGCGATCATGCAACGCACCTTCTCACCGCCCGAAAGGACCCGTACCGATTTTCGCGATTCTTCGCCGGTGAACAGCATCCGGCCCAGGAACTGACGGATGAACTGCTCATCCTGCTCTTCGCTGAACTGTCGCAGCCAGTCGATCACGCTTCGGTCGATCTCGAACAGATCGTTGTAGTCCTTCGGCAAGTCCGAGCGTTGGACGGAGACTCCCCACTTCACCTCACCCTCATCGGGCTCTTGAGTGCCGGCGAGGGTCTCGAGGAATGTGGAGACGGCAACCGAGTTTCGGGAGACGACGACGACGCGTTCGCCCTTGGTAATCGTCAGGCTGACATCCTTGAACAGACAGGTCTCGCCGAGATGCTTCGAAACGTTGTCGAGGACGAGCATCTCCTTGCCGTGGACCTTCTTCGGGTCGAAGACGATGTGTGGGTATTTTCGCGAGGACGGCTTGAACGCTTCGAGGTTCAGTTGCCCCAGCATCTTCTTCCGGGCCGTCGCCTGACGGGACTTGGCGGCGTTGGCGCTGAACCGCGCGATGAACGCCTTCAGTTCCTTCGCCCGATCCTCGGCCTTCTCTCGCTTGGCGGAGCGATGACGGAGCGCCATCTCGCTGGCCTGACGCCAGAAGTCGTAGTTCCCGGTGTACAGCTGGACCTTCTGGAAATCGATGTCGGCCGTATGGGTACAGACCTTGTTAAGAAAGTGACGATCATGCGAGACAACGATCACGGTGTGCTTGAACGCCATCAAGAACTCTTCCAGCCACAGGATCGAGTCGACATCCAGATGGTTGGTCGGCTCGTCGAGGAGCAGGATGTCCGGTTCGCCGAAGACAGCCTGGGCCAGGAGCACACGAACCTTGTCGCCGTCGTCGAGATCGCGAACCAGGTTGCCGTGACGGGCTACCGGAATGCCGAGCCCACACAACAGCTCTCCTGCCTGCGCCTCCGCCTCCCAACCGTTGAGCTCCCCGAACTCGGCTTCCAGTTCCGCGGTGCGCATCCCGTCGGCCTCGTCGAAGTCCGGCTTGGCGTAGAGCGCGTCCTTCTCCTGCATCACCTCGTAGAGTCGTTTGTGACCCATCAGGACGGTGGTCAGGGCGTCGAAATCGTTGAACGCGAAGTGGTCCTGCTTGAGGACCGCCATCCGCAGGCCGGGAGGGATGATCACGGATCCCGCGTTGGAGTCGATCTCGCCGGACAGGATTTTCAGGAAGGTCGACTTGCCTGCACCATTGGGACCGATCAGTCCATAACAGTTCCCGTCGGTGAACTTCAGGCTCACATCCTCGAAGAGGACCCGTTTCCCATACTGCAGCGAGAGATCCTGTGTGGCGATCATCGTTCGGTACCCGTGTTAATGAGGGGGAAATGGAACTTGGCGAGACGCCAATGTAGCAGCCGTTATCCGGATCTGCCCGTCGTGTCGGCGGAACGCAGGCTTAACTCGGACGTTTCGGCGGAGAACCGATCGTAGCGACCGATGAGGATCTTGGTCAGTTCCCGGAACGAAATGAGCCGGTACCCCCGGGCTCGCAGTCGCTCGAATGCCGCAGAGTCGGGCCACCGGAAGTAGCCTCCCTCGTCCGGGCGCTGCGGGCGCGGAGTCAACTGCCCCGCCGCAAGCGCGGCGAGACAGTCCGGCAGTAGTGCGGACGCACACTTGATCGTCAAGAAGTAGTTCAGCTGGACCGACATCCCGGGGCGGTTGGGATAGCTCGCCCGTCCGAGGACTCCCCCTGCGTCGATCCGTTCGTCCTCGATGAGATGCATCGTGACGCCGGATCGGGATGCGCCTTCCGCGAGCGCCCAGAAGTACGGTTGGATCCCTCGGTAGTTCGGCAGGATCCCGGGGTGGATATTGACGACCCCAAGCGTCGGAAGCGAGATCAATGGCTCCTTCAGGATTTGATGACAGAGACTGACGATCACATCGGGGCGGAATTCGCTTGCGAACGCGAACGTGCCCTGGTCCATGATGTTTTCCGTGCGGTGGAATCGTAACCCCAGCACATGACATGTCTTGCGCAACCGACGAAAGACCGCGCCTCTGGCCAGCAACTTGGGCAACGCCGTGATCGCGAGGAGGGACCCGTACTCGGCGAGCTTTCCGAACGCAAATCGTCTGGAGAGTTGCGGGACGATCCGCTCGACCGATCGGCGCCGACCCTTCCCCTTCAAGACCAACGGGATCTTGACGACGGCGACCGCGTCTCCCGGCCGAGCTTTGACATACTCGGTCAAGAGCGAGTTGTGGAGCACGTAGTCGCTCAGAAGGAAGAGAACTCGCATCCTCGGAGCCTAACAGGAATCGGTCCCCCTACGGCACGCAAGCCTGCCCGGAACGCCCCGCTCCCAACGATCCGGATCCACAG
>JAOTYK010000015.1 GCA_029861955.1 Acidobacteriota bacterium | reverse complement strand
GAGGTCACGGCAGAGCGCGTTGAACTCCTGCAGGTGGCCGACGCGATCTTCATGGACGAACTCCGCGAGTCCGGATTGTACGAGAAGACGGCGCAGGCGTTCGTCGTCCTGCTGCCGGTCAAGTCGGTCGGGGTCATGGGGGACTTCAGGACGTACGAGAATGTCGTTGCGCTTCGAGCCGTCGAGACTTCCGACTTCATGACCGCCGATTGGGCGCGTCTTCCCCCGGAGTTCCTGTCGAAGGTATCGGGGCGGATCGTCAACGAGGTCAACGGGATCAATCGAGTGGTCTACGACATCACCAGCAAGCCACCCGGAACGATCGAATGGGAGTAGGGGAGCGACGTGGCGGATAACGCGCCGGGTTTTGTGCATCTGCACAACCACACGACCTATTCGTTGCTCGACGGCGCGCAGCGGGTTAGCGAGATGTGTCAACGGGCAGCCGATGACGGGCAGCCGGCGATTGCCATTACCGATCATGGCAATCTCTTCGGCGTTCTGGAGTTCGGCAAGAAGGCCGCCAAGGCGGGCATCAAACCGATCATCGGCGTCGAGGCCTACATCGCCCCCGGGTCGTGCACGGACAAGTCGCCGGTCGCCGTGCCCGGTGTCGGCAAGAAGAACTACTACCACCTTCTGCTCCTGGCCGAAAACTACGTCGGCTACAAGAATCTGATCCAACTCTCCAGCAAGGGGTTCCTGGATGGGTTCTACTATCGCCCGCGCATCGACAAGGAACTGCTGGCTCAGCATTCCGAGGGCATCCTCGGGTTATCGGCGTGTCTCGCGGGGGAGGTCGCGACCTTCCTCCGGCACGGCCAGTACGATCAGGCTCGTGATTCCGCAGGGGAGTTTCGCGAGCTGTTCGGCGAGGATCGCTTCTGGTTGGAGATCCAGGATCATGGCATCCCCGAGCAGCAGCTGGTCAACGACGGACTGTTCAAACTCTCCAAAGAGTTGAACATCCCGCTGGCGGCCAGCAACGATACCCACTACCTCCTGCAGGACGACCATACGGCTCACGACGTCCTGGTCTGTATCCAGACGGGAAAGACGGTCCAGGGTAAGGACCGGATGACCTACACGAAGCAGCACTATCTCAAGTCGCGTGCGGAGATGGCAGGCGTGTTTCCGGACCATCCAGCGGCCCTCGAGAACACCCTCGACATCGCCGAACGCTGCCAGTTTGCGTTCGAGAAGCAGCCGCTTCATCTACCGGAGTTCCCGGTGCCCGCGGGCACGAATCTCGATGACTACTTCGAGAAGATCGCAAGGGACGGCCTGGAGCGCAGGCTTCACGAACGTGCGAACAGTCCCGTCTCTCGTGGTTCCGCCATCCTCCCGGAGGCGTATCGTGAACGACTGCAACGAGAGGTCGGGATCATCCGGCAGATGGGGTTTGCGGGTTACTTCCTGATCACCTGGGACTTCATCCGTTATGCCCGCGAGAGCGACATTCCCGTGGGTCCCGGACGTGGGTCGGCGGCCGGCTCTGTGGTCGCCTGGGCGATGCGGATCACCGATATCGATCCGCTCGAGTACAACTTGCTGTTCGAACGATTCCTCAACCCGGAACGGGTCTCGATGCCGGACATCGACATCGATTTCTGTTTCCGAAAGCGCGAGAAGGTGATCGATTACGTCACCGAGAAATACGGTCGACCCAACGTCGCGCAGATCATCACGTTTGGAACGATGGCGGCACGCGCCGTCATCCGCGACGTCGGCCGTGCCCTCGAGGTGCCGTACTCCGAGGTCGACAAGATTGCGAAACTTGTCCCAGCGCAACCCGGTGCGGACATCACGATCGCCAAGGCGATGGACGAAGTCCCTAAACTCAAGCAGCTCTACAACACCGATGCCCAGGTTCGCGAGTTGCTGGACATCGCGCAGCGACTCGAAGGCCTGACGCGTCACGCATCGACCCATGCGGCCGGTGTCGTCATCACCCCGAAACCGATTGTCGAATTCGCACCGCTGTACCGCGGTACCAAGTCCGGCGACGAGGTGACGACCCAGTGGGCCAAGGACGAGGTCGAGGAGATGGGTCTCCTCAAACTCGATTTCCTGGGTCTGAAGACGCTGACGTTGATCGACGATGCCCTGGATTCGATCGAGGCCGCGACCGGGGAGCGGCCGGATCTGGCGACCCTACCTCTGGACGACCCGAAGGTCTACGAACTGTTCACCGCCGCCGGCACCGGTGGCGTGTTTCAGTTCGAATCCGAGGGGATGAAAGGGATCCTTCGACGCCTCAAGCCCGAGCGTTTCGAGGATCTCATCGCACTGAACGCTCTCTACCGACCGGGGCCGATCGGTGGGGGCCTGATCGACGATTTCATTCAGCGTCGACACGGGAAGGTGCAGGTCGAGTATCCGCACCCGTTGCTCGAGGAGATTCTTCGCGAGACCTATGGCGTCATCGTCTACCAGGAACAGGTGATGCAGATCGCATCGGTGATGGCCGGCTACTCGCTGGGCGAGGCCGACATCCTGCGGCGAGCCATGGGCAAGAAGAAGATCGAGGTGATGGAGCAGGAGGAGAAGAAGTTCCGGGCGCAGGCGGAGGCTCGTGATATCGATCCCGAGACAGCCAAGAAGGTCTTCGAGTTGATGGCTTTCTTCGCCGGTTACGGCTTCAACAAGTCGCACTCCGCCGCCTACGCGTTAGTGGCTTACCACACCGCGTGGCTCAAGACGCACCACCCGGTCCACTTCATGGCCGCCGTTCTTACCAACGACAAGGGCAACACCGACAAACTCGTGCGCTACATCAAGGAATGTCGTGACATGAAGATCGAGGTTTCGCCGCCGACGATCAACGCATCGGATCTGGACTTTACGCCGGACGGTGAGCGGATACGCTTCGGCCTATCGGCCATCAAGAACGTCGGCGAGGGGGCGATCCGGTCGGTCCTCGAGGCCCGCAAGGAGAATGGATCCTTCGAGTCGCTCCACGATCTATGTGGCTCGATCGACGCGAAGAGCGTGAACAAGCGTGTGATCGAGGCCCTGATTCAGGCGGGCGCCGTCGATGAGTTCGGTGGGCGCGCCGCGCTGACCGCAGGGGTCGACGCGGCACTGGAATACGGTCAGAAGATGCGCGCGGATCGCGAGTCCGGGCAGGGCAGCCTGTTCGGAGGCGACGGCGCCGAAGATGCGGAGGATGCCAAGCCATTGCTCCCCGACGTTCCGGAGTGGGACGAGAAGACACGGCTCAGTCACGAGAAGGCCTCGCTGGGTTTCTACGTCTCCGGTCATCCCCTCGAGAGTCACGCCGAGCTACTCGGCGACTTCGCATCCCATCGCGTCGGCATGCTGCAACAGCTACCGTCGGGGACGGAGGTCGCGGTCGGCGGTATCGTCGGGGACCTTCGCAGGCGGAAGTCGAAGCGAGGCGATTGGTGGGCCTCATTGACCCTCGACGACATGGACGGGCAGGTGGACGTCCTGGTCTTTCCGAAGGCCTATCAGGCGGCCCAGGAAGAGATCGATGACGAACGCGCCATCATGGTCTTCGGGCGTTATGAGGTCGACGAAGGTCGCGTGCGAGTGATCGCCGACTCGGTCTGTCCGCTCGAGGACCTACGGGAACGGCGGGTCGAGGCCGTGCAGGTCAAGATCCACGCGGCCGACCTCGACGAGACGACGGTCGCGTCGATTCTGAGCATTGTCGAGGAGCATCGGGGGGAAACGCAACTCTATCTCGAGCTGGCCAGGCCCGGGAGTTACCGGCTCGTGGCCCGCGTCGAGAGCCAACTACGTGTCCAACCGTCCAGGGAGTTTTCGGCGGCAATGGAGCGGATTCTGGGGCCGAACACGGTGCGTTACCGCGCGCGACCCCAGGTGTGACATAGTCGGCGCAACTTCCCTCCGAGTGATAGGATGCCGTCTCCGAAAGACCCCAAGAATTCAGGAGTATTTGCCGATATGGGATCGAACAACCGACACCTCTTTACCTCCGAGTCCGTGACCGAGGGCCATCCAGATAAGGTCGCCGATCAGATCTCCGATGCGATCCTGGACGCGATCCTGACGGTCGACCCCCAGTGTCGCGTGGCCTGCGAGACGTTGGTCACGACGGGTCTCTGTCTCATCGCCGGAGAGATCACGACGACCGGTTATGTCGATCTCCCCAATGTCGCCCGTCGCACCATCGCCGAGATCGGTTACACCGATCCGGGCTACGGATTCGATCACGACACCTGTGCGGTTCTATCCACGATCGACGAGCAGAGTCCGGATATCGCCATGGGCGTGGACCCGGGCGGTGCCGGAGATCAGGGTTTGATGTTCGGCTACGCATGTCGTGAGACGAAAGAGCTGATGCCGCTCCCGATCAGCCTCTCGCATAAACTGGTGCGACAGATGGCCGCCGTTCGCAAGAGTGGCGACGTCAAGTTCCTACGTCCCGACGGCAAGTCGCAGGTGACCGTCGAGTATGACGGCCAGCGGCCGGTCCGCATCGACGCGATCCTCCTATCGACCCAGCACGACGAGGGCGTGACCGGTGCACAGATCACCGAGGCGCTTCGCGAGACGGTGATCGGTCCGGTGATGCCGAAGGACCTGGTGGACGATAAGACCCGCATCCTGGTCAACCCGACCGGCAACTTCGTGGTCGGTGGTCCCAAGGGTGACGCCGGCCTCACGGGTCGCAAGATCATCGTCGATACCTACGGCGGGATGGGGCACCACGGCGGCGGAGCGTTCTCCGGCAAGGACTCGACCAAGGTCGACCGTTCTGCGTCCTACATGGGCCGCTACATTGCGAAGAACATCGTCGCCGCCGGCCTCGCCGATCGTATCGAAGTCCAACTGGCCTACGCCATCGGCATCGCCGATCCGGTTTCCGTGATGGTCGACACCTTTGGCACCGGCACCGTCGACGACGCACGACTGTCCGATCTCGTTCGAGAGCACTTCCCGTTGCAGCCCAAGGGGATCATCGATCATCTGCAGCTGCGTCGACCGGTGTTCCGCCAGACTGCCGCCTACGGCCACTTCGGACGGGACGAAGAAGGCTTCACCTGGGAGAAGACCGACGTCGCCGATCGACTCAAGGACGCCGGTTAGCCGCCAGCGGCTTCGGCTGATCGTGGTCGCCGGCGGATTCGCGCTGGCGCTATTGGCCTGGGCCGGCGCGTTCCGTGTCGACGCCGACGAGTTCGTCGTCGTCGAGTCCCGGGTCGGTCTCGGGCTGCGCAAGGTCGAAACCGGCCTGCGTTGGTCGATCCCGCTCCTGACTCGCCGAGACCGCTATCCGTCCCAGGGGGTCGAGCTTCCGCTTCCCCAGGCGGAGGCGCTGCAGCTTCAGGCGCGGGACGGGTCGCGCTACGGATTTCGAGGTTGGATCACGGTCCGCGCACGCCCCGAGTCGTGGCGGGAACTCCACGCTTCGTCCGGGGGCGAGGGGCTTCCGGGAGTACTGCGGGATGCGATCACGGAGTCTGCGGGGGTCTACACCCTGGGAGAGGGGCGCCCGAGCCTGACCGGGAGTCAGGTGCGCGACTTCGAACGGGAGCTCGGCCGCCAACTCCTCGAACGGGGCGTCGATCTTCGGCGGCTCGAACTCGATTCCATCGATCTGCTCCGAAGCGTCGACAACCAGAGCGTGGCTCGCGACGACGTGAAGGTTCTCGTGATCGGCCTGGACGGCGCGGATTGGGCGGTCATCGATCCCCTCATCGAGCAGGGGAGACTTCCCCATCTGCGGGGGCTGGTCGATCGTGGCGTCCGCGCGAAGCTGCTCTCGATCTCGCCGATGCTGTCGCCGGTGATCTGGACCAGCATCGCCACCGGCGTTGAGCCGAGCCGTCACGGCATCCTGGACTTCCTGGTCGACGACCCATCGGGTGGCGCACGTCAGCCGGTCACGTCGGCCCAGCGATTGTCGCCGGCGGTCTGGGAGCTCCTCTCCGCCGCCGATGTCGAGGTCGGCGTGGTGGGCTGGTGGGCGTCGTGGCCCGCAGACCCGGTACGCGGCTACATGGTCTCGGATCGGATCGCCTACCAACTCTTCGATTGGGAGACGGACCTGGACGACGCCGAGGGAAAGACCTGGCCTCCCGAACTGTACGGCCAATTGCGGGACTCGATGGTGACTCCGGAGAGCGTCGGTTGGGACCAGGTGCAGCCCTATCTTGCCGGCGAGCGGAAGGATGCCTCGGCGTACGACGAACAGGAGCGGGAGCTGCTGGACGAGTTCCGAACCCTGCTGGCCTCCGGGGAGACCTACCGCGGGATTCACAGGGTCCTCCATGCCGATCGTCCGGTGCGACTCCAGATGGTCTATTTCGAGGGCACCGATACGGTCGGCCATCTCTTCATGCCTTATCGAAATCCCCCCTTGCCCGGAGTGGACGCGTCTGGAATCGAGAGCTTCGGGGAGATCGTGGATCGGTACTACGAGACCGTCGACGGTTACATCGGCGAACTCCTCGCCGAACGTGACGAGTCCTGGACCGTGATGGTTGTCTCCGATCATGGCTTCGCCAGCGACAGCACCCGGCCCCAGACCACCGATTCCCGGATCGGGCATGGGGCCGCGGCGGACTGGCATCGGCGCTTCGGGATCCTGCTCCTCTCTGGGGCTCACGTCGATCCGGACGCACGGCTGGAGGAGACCAGCATCTACGACGTCGCGCCGACGTTGATGGCACTCTTCGGTCAACCGATTCCCGAATCGTGGCCCGGTCGAGTCCTGGCCGGCGCCCTGGAGGCGGACTTCTTCTCCCGGCATCCGGTGCTCTATCGCGACGACGAGCCGCGGCGACAGGAACCCCGACACCAGGTGGGTCTCGACCCGTCGGCGCAGGATCTTCTCGTGAAGCTGGAGAGCCTCGGCTATATCTCGGCCGGTGGCGGCGATGCCGGAGATTCGTTGACGGCACGGAACAACGCCGGCGTCGCATTCCTCTCCGAGGGGCGCTACGCCGACGCGGAGGAGGAGTTTCGTCAGGGGCTCGTCGTGCAGCCCTCGGCGCCGATGCTGATCTTCAATCTAGGCCTGGCCCAACGGTTCCAGGGGAAGCTGGATCAGGCGCGACAACAGTTCCGGCAGGCGCAGGGCCACGAGACCACTCGCAGGATCGCGGGCCATCAGTTGGCGATCCTGGACCTGGCCGACGGCGATCTCGAGTCCGCAGAGGCCGAGGCCCGTCGGGTCCTGGAGTTCGAGCCGGACGCCGCGGAGGTACGCAACACCCTTGGTTTGATCCTGGAGCAGGCCGGTCGGATCGACGAGGCGTGGGACGCCTACCTCACCGCGTCCAATCTGGATCCCGACGCCGCGTTGGCTCGCAACAATCTCGGCAACATCTCGAAGCGACGGGGGAGTCTGGACGACGCGGAGCGCTGGTACCTGGCGGCCATCGAGGCGGACCCCTACTTCATGGGGGCGTACAACAATCTGGCGTTGGTCTATCAGGCTCGTGGAGCCGTCGATCGAGCCATCGATCTCTACGGACGCGCCCTGGGCAAGGCACCCAACAACGCGACGGTGTTGAACAACCTGGCCTCACTCTATTATCAGGTCGAGGAGCTGGACCGGGCTCGGGAGATGTGGCGTCGGGCCGTCGACGCGGACCCCGCGTATCCGTCTCCGCTGAACAACCTGGCGAGCCTCGCCATTCGGGACGGGGACCCGCTCACCGCCGAGCGATTGCTTCGACGAGCCCTGGAGCTGGAGCCCGGCTATGGCGATGCGCAGATGAACCTGGCGATCGTGCTTCACGGTCGGGGAGACCGGGCCGGGGCGCTGGATGCGATGCGGAAGGCGACCGAGGATCCACGAACCGGCGCCAACGCATGGCTCCAATACGGCGTACTGCAACTTGATGGTGGCACCCCGGAATCCCATGCGGCCGCCGTCGAGATCCTCGTTCAGGCGTCTGGAATCTATCCGGATCGGGTGGAGCTTCTCAATGCCCTCGGTGGCGCGTATCAGAGATCGGGGCAGGGGCCACAGGCCCTCGAGAGTTGGAGGCGATCGCTGGAGCTCCAACCGCAGCAGCCGCAGCTTCGGCAGTTCGTCGAGCGGCTGGAGGCTGCGGAGACGCCGTAACCGGTCAGCTGGGAACGTAGAGCAACATCCACAGGCCGGTCAGGCTGAAGAGAACGTTGGGTGCCCACGCGGCCAGCACCGGCTCAAGAACCCCCGTGCTACCCAGGGATCGAAAGACCGCGAAGACCGCCCAGTAGACCAGCACCAGGATGAACGCGACGCCGATCCCGTAGAGCGACCCGCGTCTGCCCACGCGAAACGCGAAGGGGAGTGCAAGCACGACCATCACGAACGGTGTGAGGGCCAACGAGAGTTTGACGTGGTAGGCCATCCTTAGCTGCGTGGTGTCATAGCCCGACGCGTCCAGCGCCGTGGACTCGGCCTTCAGTTCCTGCCGGCTCATCTGCTCGCTCATCTCCAGTGATGGGATCGCCGAGAGCGCGCCGGACTCGAAGTTATCGGGAGGGTCCAGCGTGACCCGTAGTCCCGGTTCGTGTGCGGTGAAGCGCTCGCCTCCATGCTCGTCGAAGACCCTCAGCCAACCGCCCTCGATCTCCCACTGCTCGCCGTTCCAGCGGGCGCTCTCGGCGAAGCGATGCTCGCGGATCGTCAGGGTCTTTCGATCGAGGCCGAACACCCGCAGGCCCTGGAACTCCTCGGCCCGAGCGTCATAGACCCGGTAGTGGTAGAGCCGTTTTCCCTCGGAGCCGAAGGCCCAGCTGCCATGGGCTCGCAGCTGTCCGATCTTCTGTTGACGCCCGCTGATCTCGGCCTTGATGGCGCCGGCGCGACGGTTGGCCTGAGGACTGATGTAGTCCTGAACCAGGAACGAAGCCAGGCAGGAAAGCAACGTCAGCCCAAGGACCGGCATCGTCGCCCGACGCATGCTGATCCCCACCGACTTCATGGCCGTCAACTCGCCGGTGCGGGCGAGGAGCGTGAAGGTGACGACGGCGGCGCAGAGACTGCCGATGGGGAGGACCAGCGAGAGCCGGCCGGCGAGAAACAGCGGGAAGTACTCGATCATCGGTGCGAAGGAGAGGTTTCTCCGCATCAATCCTTCCGCCAGAGTCTTGAACTCCACCAGTCCGAAGATCAAATAGGCCGACGCCAGGGTGAGGCCCAGGACCTTCAGGTACTGGACGGCGACATACTGATCGGTCCGCCGGACGAAGCGACTGGAGGTCCCACCCAGGTTGGTCAACTCGACGAGCTCGGTCTCGGCACGTCCGACGATCGACTTGGCGGCCTCGGTCCGACGGGCTTCGGCCCGACGCTGCAGGAAGGCGCGGAACTTCCGTGCGAGCCGTCGCAACAGACCGACGTTCTGCCCCCCGGGCCAGCGTAGGCGCCAGAGACCCCAGCTACACCAGATCAGGATCACGCCGTTGGCGATCCAGATCAGGGAGGGATCGATCTGACCCCGCAGGGCCGCATTCCGTAACGATGTGTAGATCGTCCAGTAGATGAGGATCACCATCAGGCTCATGGCAAACCCGGCACCTTTCCCGGATCGGATACGACGGACCCCGAGGGGGACGGCCAACAGCGCGAAGAAGAACGAGGCGAAGGGGAGGGCCAGCCGACTATGAAACTCGACGTTGAAGTCCCGGAACCGTTTTCCCGCTTCCAGGTAGGGGAGTGACGGGGGAGCCGGCGCGATGTCACCGAACTTGGCTCTCACCTCCCGCCAGCGCTCGGAGGCCTCCCGGGCGCCGCTCCACAGCTCTCTCGTGTCGTAGTTGGCGATGGCCTTCTCGGTGGGCTGTTCGTAGATCTTCTGCACCACGGAGGGTTCGATCTTCTCCCGAAGGGACGCGAAGGCCCGGATCCGCCGGATCGACTCGGGCTGCCGGTCGTCATAGAGCTGCCCCACGCCGTCGAACAGATCGAGGATCAGTCCGCCGCTGCCGTCAGGTGAGGGGTAGACATCGCCCCCACGGGCGAGGAGCAGTTGGTGTCTTTGGGTATTGGGCTCGGTGGAGATCACCAACACGTCCTGCAGCCGACCTTCCCCGTCGGTCTTGATCTCATCCACGAACAGGACGAAATTGGGGATCCGGGTGAAGAAGACCCTCGGCGTGAGATTGGACGCCAGGTTGGAGCTCCGCAGGGTCATCCGTTGCAGCTCTCGGACCTTGAAGCTGGAGGCCGGATAGAGCTCGGCCAGGACGTAGGCACCTGCGAGGCTGGCCAGCAACCCGAAGATCGCCAGCGGAAACATGAGCGCCCCCGGGCCGCGACCGGCGCCCTGGAGGGCGATGTACTCGTGATCGCTGGAGAGCCGACCGACGGCGATCAAGCCGCCTAGAAGCGTCGCCATCGGGATACAGAGCGCCAGGACCTTGGGGATCCCCAGCGCGACCATCTTGAGGGCCACCAGGAAACCGAAGTCCAACCGGAGGGCCTGCTCGGCAACCTGGAAGAAATGATTGGTCAGCAGCAGGAACAGATAAACCATCAGCGCCAGGAGCGTCGGGGTCCAGAGCTCCATCAAGACGTAGCGACTAACTCGGCCGGGATAGGGGCGCATCAGAGGGGCAGTCTAGGCAGTGTGGGAGATCGAGGCAAGACCGTCCCTACGTCCGATAATGCATATTATGTCAACTAGACTGTGGAAAAGTTCCCAGGATCCTGTGGATAACGACTCTGAGCGACTCTAGTGGTCCTGGGGCCCGGCGGCTGCCTTGTCGCCTCTCTGTCGGCCTGTCGACGCCGGCTGGACCAATGCGTCGGGTTCGTTGGACAGCTGCTCCAGAAGCCCCTGAAGCGCTGCGATCATCTCGTCCCTCTGAACCTCGGGCTTCTTGAAGGTCAGCGTGAACTGAAAGTCACGACCCTCGGGTTTGTAACGATAGGTGAAGTTCCGTGGCCGTCGAGCCGAGCTCTCTTCACGCTTGTACTGTCTGGCGTCCTCTCGAGTGAGACCCTCGCCGGCGATCTTGTCGATCAGTCGGTGCATCTCCTCGGCGGTCTCCATCCGTACGATCTGCAGCAGCATCGACTTGCTCGTAATGTCGGCCTGCCGACATCGGTCTTGAATCTCCTCCGGCAGCCGATTGAGGCTGAGGATCTCCGTCACGACCGTCCGGGACTTGCCCAGCTTGCGGGCGATCTCTTCGTGGGTGTAACGGAACTGCTCGCATAGCCGTTGGATGGCGGCGGCCTCCTCAAACGCGGTCAGGTCTCGTCGTTGAAGATTCTCGATCAGCGAAATCTCGAGCATGCCCCGGCTGTCTACGTCGACCTCGATACAGGGCACCCGCTGGAGCCCCGACAGCTTGGCCGCCTGGTAGCGTCGCTCGCCGGCGATGATCTGGTATTTGCCCTCGTGCTGGCGGACAAGGATCGGTTCCAGGATGCCCTTCTCTTTGACCGACGCTACCATCTCCGAAAGGTCGCCGAACTCTTTTCGCGGCTGATGGGGGTTCGGTTCGACCCGGCGGATGTCGATCATCCGTCCGATGGACTCGCTTCTTTGAGAGGTGATCTCCTCGACGAAGTGGCTGTCATGCCGCATGCGTCGAGCTTCCGGAAGGCCAGTCATCTTAGACACGTTTAATAACCTCCTCCGACAGGCTGTAGTACTCCACAGCGCCGGACGACTGGGGGGCGAAGCTGAAGATGCTTTGCTTGTATGCGGGGCTCTCCTCGAGACGCACGCTCTTGGAGATGGTGGTCGCGAAGACCTTCTCGCCGAAGACATCCTGGATCTGACTGCGGACGTCTTTGGCCAGGTTGGTCCGCTTGTCGTGGAGGGTGATGACGACCCCCAGAAACTTCAGCTCCGGATTGGGGCGTGCTCGAATCTTCTCGAAGGTGTCCAGGAGGTCGTCGGTCCCCTCCAGCGCGTAATACGAAGACTGAATCGGAACCAGGAGATGGGTCCCGGCGACCATGGCGTTGACGGTCAGGATGCCCAGGGTCGGTGGGGTGTCGATGACGATGTAGTCATAGAGATCCCGGACCGATGCCAGCTTGTCCTTGAGGCGGAAGTGGCTGTCGAACTCCCCCACCAATTTCGCCTCGGCCTTGGCCAGTGAGATGTTGGAGCCCAACACATCCAGGGCGTCATACTCCGAAACCTGGACGATGTTCTCCACGGTCACCGCGGGATCCACCAAGAGGTCGTAGACCGTCTGCTCCATCTTGTGAGGATCGATGAAGGAGATCGTCGCATTGCCCTGAGGATCCAGATCGACGATCAGCGTCTTCTTTCCCTTTTGGGCCATCGCCGCGGCGAGGTTGATGGACGTCGTGGTCTTGCCGACGCCGCCTTTCTGGTTAGCGACGATGATCGTCATGCAGGCCATGTTGCCTCCGTCTTCGGGGTCGATGAGGTCAATGTGTGGATAGCTGGCGACACCACAGGATATTGGGGTAGGACGGACCCTCACCGCAGTATCTCGCAGGGAAACCGCAGCGGCGTCGAGTCTAACGACGGGAGGGACGAGTGTCAATAACGGAGGAAGCTGTAGAGGCGAAAGTAAGGCGCAGGCGCGATCGGAATCGAACGGGGCGAGACTACATCTCGTACTTGCCCAACTCCTCCGGGTCGACGGTCTCCAGCCAGCGGCGAAGCCGCTCGGTCTCCTGGGCGCTGGTGCTGTCGTCGGTCGTGGACTTGTCTAGGACCGTCTCCTCGACCTGGATGACCGCGTTCGCGCGCAGGGCCAGGGCCATCGCATCCGAGGGGCGGGCGTCGACAAGCAGCGACCCCTCACCGTTCCGGTTGCGGATGTGGATGGTCGCGTAGAAGGTGTTTTCCTTCAGGTCGGTGATGACCACCCGCTCGATCTCCGCATCCAGGCCGTCGATCACGTTCTTCAGGAGATCGTGGGTCATCGGTCGCGGGGAAACGATGTTCTCCATCTGGATCGCGATGGCGTTGGCCTCGAAAATCCCGACCCAGATTGGCAGGACCGTGTTCCCGTCCTCGCTCCGGAGAACGATGATGGGCATGTTGGAGACCGGGTCAATCATCAGACCCTTGATTTTCATCTCGATCGACATCGTTTTGTTTCCTCTGAGGGGCCCGTGCACCCGATAACTAGACTATAGCGAGGGCGGTTCGCCCCGGTCAAGCGCCGCCAGGCGCTGCGACCCCATAAAGTGAAAACGCCGTGGCTCGTTGGATCTCCACCGGGCGGATCGATCCTTCCTGTCCGGCACCGGTGAAGTTCACCACACGATGCTGTTCCGTGCGACCCGTCCAGCGATCCGAGAATCGTCGGCTACGACCCTCGATGAGGACGGGCTGGGTCGTGCCGACCCAATCCTGGTTCCGTTGCTCCTGAATCTGGTTCTGCATCGATTGAAGTCGATGCAACCGTTCCATCTTTTCGCCCAGTGGGACCGGGTCGCCGAACTCCAGGGCACGGGTTCCCGGCCGCTCCGAATAGGTGAATGAGTAGACCGTGTCGAAGGGAACCGTCTGCATCAGCGAGAGGGTCTCCTGGAACTGCGCCTCGGTCTCACCGGGGAAGCCCACGATGATGTCGGTACCGAATCGCATGTCGGGGATCCGTCGACGGATGGCCGCGATCTTCTCGAGATAGGTCTCGCGGTCATAGCCGCGTTTCATCTGCTTCAGGACATCGCTGCTACCGGACTGCACGGGAAGATGCAGGTAGCGACAGAGGGACGGTCGAGCTTCCCCCATCGCGTCCATCAGACGATCCGTCATCTGCGCCGGGTGCGAGGTGGTGAATCGAATACGGTGGATGCCCGTTCTGCGGGCCGTCGCGATCAGGAGTTCCGCTAGCGTGTTCCCTTCCGCGTCCCGATAGGCGTTGACCGTCTGACCGAGAAATTCGATCTCGTGGACGCCCTGGTCGGCGAGCATCGAGACCTCCGCGATCACCTCGCTCATCGGTCGGCAGATCTCGCGGCCGCGGGTCGTGGGGACGATGCAGTAAGTACAGCGATGGTTACAACCCTCGATCACCGTGACATAGGCTTTCGAGCGAGTCAGCCCCTCCCGTCGGATGGCGTCGTAGGGAAACTGTATCGAGTCTTTTCGGTACTCGGTATCGACGACGCGTGGTTTCAGGGTCGCCTTGCCGTGGTCGGCCAGGACTCGATCCAACGTCGACGTGGCCCGCGGTCCCAGGACGAAGTCGACGTACGGCGCACGGCCGAAGATCTTCTCGCCCTCCTGCTGGGCCACACAACCGCAGACCCCCAGCAACAGGTTGGGGTTGCCGTCCTTGAGTTGCTTGAGTCGACCCAGTTCGGAGAAGACCTTCTCGGCGGCCTTCTCCCGGATCGAGCAGGTGTTCAGCAGGATGACGTCGGCATCCTCGGCCGAGCCGGCCCGCACATAGCCGTTCCGCTCGAGAGCGCCGGCCAGCTTCTCCGAGTCGTGGAGGTTCATCTGACACCCCCACGTCTCGATGTGGTACCGACCGGAGTCAGCTCTGTGGAGAGTCGTCATGTTCCGTCGCCACTGCGGCGTCCTCATCGTGATTGATGAGATCCTTCAGTTCCTTACCGGGCTTGAAGTACGGAATCCGCTTCTCCGGAACTTCCACCCGATCCCCGGTCTTGGGATTCCGGCCCTGTCGAGAACGACGCCGTCGCACCCGAAAGCTACCGAAGCCACGCAGCTCGATCTTGTCTTCCCGGTGGAGCGCTTCCACGATGGAAGAGAAGACGGTGTTGACGATAATCTCGGCGTGTTTCTTACTGACCCGGGATACCCGGACCACCTCGTCCACAAGGTCCGCCTTCGTCATGCAACCCTCTCAAAGCTCAACGGATCTAGACCGTTCGAATCAGGCGTCACCCTCGGCGGGAGTCTTTGTTTTCTTGTCGTCGTCGTCGCCGTCGTCGCCGTCGTCGCTGGGCGTCTCGTCCGCAGCGTCGTCGGTCGTCTCCGCGGGTGTCTCCGCCGTCTCCCCGCTCTTGGCGAAGAGGGTCGGATCCATCAGGTCACCCAGGGTGGCGCTGCCGTCGCTCGGCTGAGCCTCGAAGTAGGCCTGGACCGATTCCGTCTCGGGCTCGCCGACGGCTGCCTTCACGGAGAGACCGATCTTCTTCTCGACGGGATCCAGCTTGATGACCTTGACCCGTACTTCCTGGCCGACCGAGAAGCTGTCCTCGGGGTTCTCGACACGCTCCGTCGAAAGCTCCGACACGTGGACCAGCCCCTCGACCCCTTCGAAGACTTCGACGAACGCGCCGAATTCTGCGAGCCGGGTGACCTTGCCGCGCAGGATGCTACCGATCCCGTGGTGCTGGAAGAACTCGTCCAGGACGTTGGGCTGGGTCTGCTTGACCCCCAGGGAGAGCCGTTGGTTCTCGGAGTCGATCTTGAGGACGACGGCATCGACGCTGTCGCCCTTGTTGAGGACCTCGCTGGGATGCTTGACGCGTGTGGTCCACGACAGGTCGGAGATATGCACCAGCCCGTCGATGCCATCCTCGACCTCGATGAATGCGCCGAAGTCGGTGATGTTGCGAACCGTGCCGGTGATCCGATCGCCGATGCGGTACTTGGAGCCGATGAGATCCCACGGGTTGGGTTCCGTCTGCTTGAGGCCGAGGGAGAGACGACGTCCCTCCTGATCGATTTCCAGGACGACACACTCGACCCAGTCGCTGATGTTCAGGACCTTCGACGGATGCTTGACCCGCTTGGTCCAGGACATCTCGGAGACATGGATCAGACCCTCGATCCCCTCTTCGACCTCGACGAAAGCGCCGTAGTCCGTGAGGCTGACAACCTTGCCGCGGATTCGGGACCGCGGCGGGTAGTTCATCGGTGCGTTCTCCCAGGGATCTTCCTGGAGCTGCTTGAAGCCAAGCGAGACGCGTTCTTTCTCGCGATCGAATTTAAGGACGATGACGTCCAACTCGTCGCCGATCTGGAACTTCTCCGACGGGTGATTGATACGACCCCAGGAGATGTCGGTGATGTGAAGGAGTCCGTCGATCCCGCCGAGGTCGATGAAGGCACCGTACTCGGTCAGGTTCTTGACGACGCCACGAAGGATCTTGCCCTCTTCGAGATCCTCGAGGGTCTTCTTCTTCTTCGAAGCGTTCTCGACCTCCAGGACCGCCTTGCGGGAGAGGACGATGTTGCCACGTCGTTTGTTGACCTTGATGACCTTCATCGGGTAGGTGTTCCCGATCATGGACTCGAGGTTGCGGACCGGGCGAACGTCGACCAGCGAGCCCGGCAGGAATGCCGGCAAGCCGATGTCGACCTTGAGGCCGCCCTTGATGCGATCGATGACCCGTCCATCGACAGGTTCGTCTTTCTCGTACGCCTTCTCGACGGCATCCCAGACCTTGAGCTTCTCGGCCTTCTCCTTCGAGAGGACCACGTAGCCGTCGTTGTTCTCCGTCTTCTCGAGGAGGACGTCGACCTTGTCTCCGATGTCGACTTTGATGCTGCCATCGACCTGCCGGAACTCGTCGAGATCGATGACCCCTTCCGACTTGTAGCCGACATCGACCACGACTTCTTTCTCAAGGACGCGGAGCACGGTGCCGATCACCACGTCCCCTTCCTTGACCGCCTTGGCGCCTGCCTCGAACTCGGCAAGGACGGCGGCGAAGTCGTCGATCTCCTCGACGTGGATGCCGTGGGCACCCTCGGGGTTTTCGGGCTCGGCCGCAGGGGCCTCGGCCGCTTCGACGATCTCGGTGGGTTTCAATTCAGAATCGTTCGGTGTTTCCATGACGCTTACTTCAGCCTCCACGTGGACCATGACCCGCAGACACGGGCTCTGGATCCCGTCCCCATCGGTTTCTTCTGGGGTGCTGGACACGACGATGGCGCCAGCGAACCGTCACTCTAGAGAAGGGCGGCGAGACTGTCAAGAAGCTCCGCGCTGTCAGTCAATTACGGCGATGCGGGGTATCTCTGGGCGGCTTCCCGGAGGGCTGCTTGGACGCCCCCTTGGGGACGACGGATCGGCGCAGTCGGGAGACCTCGGCCGCGGACAGCTCTCTGAAGGCTCCCGTGGGCAAATCCCCCAGACGGACCCCACCCAGAGCGATCCGCGTGAGCCTGGAAATGGGGTGGCCGATGCTGGCCATCATCCGACGCAGCTGTCGGTTTCGACCCTCATGAAGCACGATTTCCAGCCAGCTGTTCCGTTCCTTGCGGAGTAGGCGGACCGCCGCAGGGAGTGTCCGCCGACCGTCCAGGATCATCCCCTTCTGGATCCGATCCAGATCTTGCTGCTGCGGCACGCCGCGTACCTTGATCCGATAGACCTTGGGGACCGACGAGCGGGGGTGCATGAGATCCCGGGCCAGCTCACCGTCGTCGGTCATCAGGATCAAGCCGTCCGAGTGGTAGTCCAGGCGACCCACGGGGTAGACCCGACGTCCGACCCCGCGCATCAGATCCGCGACCGTCCGACGACCCTCGGGATCCGACAGGCTGGTCACGACCTCTCGGGGTTTGTTGAGGATCAGGTAGAGCGGCGTCGATGGCGCCGCTCCGATCCGTCGTCCATCGACCTTCACCGCGTCGGTGTCCAGGTCGACCTGTCGTCCGAGGTCTTGCACGACCTCGCCGTTGACGGTGACTCGACCCTCGTCGATCAGCCGATCGGCGCCGCGGCGGGAACTCAGCCCGGCATGGGCCAGCGCCTTATTCAATCGTTGTTTCAACGTCGACCGAATCAGTGAGATGTCGGTTGGCCGGGCTCTTCCTCAGGGGCAGGAAGTGCCTCGGCTTCGCCGGATGTGGAGACCTGGAACGGACCGAGAGCCCCTTCGTCGAACACGCCGACGAACTCTTCGAAGTCCGCCAACTCCGGAAGCTCCTTGAGCGAGTCCAGCCCGAAGTGCAGCAGGAACGTCCGGGACGTTCCGTAGAGCAGCGGATTGCCGACGACCTTCTTCTTGCCCAGGACGCGCAACATCTTCTTGTCCAGCAGGCTCTTCAGCGCCGCCGACGGATCCTTGCCGCGGATGCTCTGAATCTCCGGCGCCGTGACGGGTTGTCGGTAGGCGACGATGGCGAGGGTCTCGAGGGCGGCGGGGGTCAGGCGGGCACGGTTCCGTTGGCGGAAGAAGGTACGCACCCATTCGCCGACGGAGGACTCCGTGGCCAGCTGGTAGCCGCCGGCAATCTTCTCCACACGTAACCCGAGACCGGCGATCTTCAAGGCCTTCGAGAGCTCGTCGAGGGCGGTCTCGACATCCCGTTTCTCGTCGGCTCCGAGAGCGTCCGTCAGCTCGCCGAGGGAGACCGGCTCCCCGGATGCAAACAGGACGGCACCGATGGTCGCGGGCCACTGATCCTTGGCCGGGTGTTTGGTCTCACTCACGAGTCGTCTCCCAGGTCGGTGTCCGTGGTCTCCGAGAACTCCGTCTGCGCACGATCGCGAGGATCCACCGCAACGATGCGGATCTCCCCGGAGATCGATCGTTGGAACGCGGCGGCCAACTGTAACCGGAGCATTTCGAGGAGCGCAAGGAACGCTGCGATGCGGTCGAGTCGGGTCGGAAGATCGGCGATCAGTTCCAGCAGATTGATCGATGAACGTCGCTCCAAGAGATCGGTGAGCCACTGGATCTTGTCGGCCACGGAAACCGTGTCGCGGCGAAGCTGTAGGCGGGCCTCGTCTCCGAGGCGACCCAGGAGCGAGCGAAACGCGGTGAGCAGATCGAACATCTCGACCGACAGCATCTCCTCGTCGGCGAATTCCTCGGCGACACGGTCTCGGGTCCAGATCAACTGACGTCGGCTATCCATCGCCTGGAGTGTCTCGGCGGCTTGCTTGAAGCGCTGGTACTCGAGGAGCTGTTGGGCCAGTTCGGCGCGGGGATCCTCGGCGCCCTCCTCCCCTTCCGCCTCGGGGTCGGGAGGCAGCAGCATCCGCGACTTGATGTGCATCAGCGTCGCCGCCATCACGAGGTACTCGCCGGCAACTTCGAGATTGAAGTCCCGCATCATCTCCAGATGGGCGTTGTACTGCTCTGTGATCTCTACGACCGGCAGGTCGACGATCTCGACCTCGTTGATTCGCACGAGATGAAGTAGCAAGTCGAGGGGACCGTCGAACGAGCCCACGTGGACACGATGGCCGTGATAGGCAGAGGCCTTCGTGTTCTCGCCGGTCGTGGGTTCGACGTCGCTCATCGGTGCACCTTCATCGCCTTGCGGACCGACACCATGGTACTACCCGCCACCCGTCGAGCGGTCTCGGCGCCTGCGGCGAGGATCTCATCGACTTGTTCGGGGTGGTCGGCCAGCTCCCGCCGACGCTCTCCAATGGGGCCGACCCGTTCGAGGATCCGATCCCGCAGCCGACCCTTGCAGTCGACACAGCCGATCTCGGCGCTCCGACAGCCGGCATCGGCCCACGCCAGGGTCTCGTCACTGGAGAACACCTTGTGGGTATCGAAGACCGGGCAGACATCGGGGTTCCCCGGCAAATGACGATGGGTCCGTTGGGGGTCGGTCAGCATCCCGGCCAACTTCTTGCCGATCTGCTTTGGCGTATCGCCGAGGAAGATCGCGTTCCCGTAGGACTTCGACATCTTCCGCCCGTCGGTCCCCGGCAGTCGAGGCGAGCGGGTCAACTTCGGTTGGGGTTCGGGGAAGGTCTTCTTGTAAAGATGGTTGAAGCGTCGGGCGATCTCACGGGTCAGTTCCAGATGGGGCACCTGGTCCTCGCCCACGGGGACCTGGTTCGCTCGATAGATCAGGATGTCCGCCGCCTGAAGGAGTGGGTAACCGAGAAAGCCGTAGGTGTTCAGTTCTCGTTCCCGCAGGGCCTCCTGTTGTTCCTTGTACGTCGGGACGCGCTCGAGCCACGAGATCGGCACGATCATCGACAACAGCAGATGGAGTTCGGCATGTTCGGGGACGTCGGATTGCACGAAGATCTGGCAGCGTTCCGGGTCCAGGCCGGCGGCTAACCAGTCCAGAGCGATCTCTCGTGTGTTCTGTCGGATCTGGGACGGGTCGGCGTAGTCCGTCGTCAACGCGTGCCAATCGACGATCGCGAAGAAACAGTCGTGGTCGTCCTGCATCTCGACCCAGTTATCCAGCGCACCGACCAGATGGCCGAGATGCAACGGTCCGGTGGGACGCATTCCGGAGAGAACCCGGGGTCGACGTTTCTGGGACATGGGCGTTAAGGACTCTCGGCAGGTGTAGACCGGCCAGACTCTATCACGCGCCCGACAACCGGATCAACGCGCGTCGGGGCTGCCGAGGGCCTTGGTGATGGTCTTTTCGAGCTTCGCAGGAGACACCCTGCAGAGCCACAGACGGGTGCGTCGCCCGACCTCGCGCACCATCTCCTCCCGGCTCACCTCCCGCGCATCTTCCGTGATGATCGGTCGGTGGGAGGTGACGATGCGTCGCCGTTCGTAACGGAGCATCGTCTCGGTCGCGTCATCGAACAGGTTCAAGCCGATGTCGAGTTCTTGACGCGCCCCCATTCGCCTCTCGTCGACCGGAGGTGCGGTCGGATCGAAACGCTCGGCGATGGAGTAGTCGTAGCTGACCTCGTCATCGAAGTAGCCGAGCACGATCTGAAGCCGCAGTTGGCCGTCCTCGATCGGCTCGTCGTCTCGTTCCCGGATGGATTCGAAACAGCCACCCTTGGCGAGTTCCGTCCGTACCCAGTGAACCGCGTCGGAACGAAACCGCTCGTTCCCCGAGCCGTCGGCGTAGACGACCTCGTAGACCAGAGTGCGTGGACTCGTTCCGCCCGCGAACGATGTCGTGCATACGAACATCAAGATCGCGAAACGAATCCAGCGGGAGACCATCAGGTGCGGAACACGAGTTGCACCATGCCGACGGCAAGGCTGTCGCCGTCGGCAATCGGATGCGGGTGTCCGGGCTCGAGTTTCTCGCCCTTGACGAAGGTCCCGTTCAGCGCTCCGACCTCCTCGACCAACGCGTAGCCGTCGTCGGTTCGGACAACACGCGCGTGTCGTCGGGACACGCTTCGTTTGAGATCGCACTCCGTCAGGTCGACGTCGGGTGTCAATTCCGTGACCGGATCGAATCGACCGATCAGGGTCTCGTCCTGCTTGAGCGCGAACGCGATCGTCTCGTCTTCGGTGACGAGACGGATGCCGGTCGTGACGCTCACCGCCGGCGACGATGCCGGCGTTGCGGCGATCTGGACGGCCGCCGCGGTTCCTGCGACCCGCAGCTCATCCAGTTGGCGCTCGGACTCTCGCAGTCGGATCGAGAGCTTGCGGAGAAGACGGACGGCGATCTCGATGTTCCCCTTGATCATCTTGTCGAAAGTGGAACTGCTGATCTCGATCAGGTCGGCGGGCTCGACGGCCTCGGCCACCGAATTTCTTGGCAGACCCTCGAGGATGGACATCTCGCCAAAAAAGTCACCCTTCTCCATCTCGCCGAGGACGCGCCGATCGCCTTTCGACTCTCGGAATAGCTGGACCCGTCCGGTCTGGACGATGTACATCGTCGCGCCGATATCGCCCTCGTCGTAGATCCGTTGTCCCGGCTCAAAGCGGACGACGAAATTCTGGAACGGGTTCTTACCCACGGATGGAAACCTCGGAAAGGAAGGCCCAGACTCTCCTAGAAATCATAGGAACGAGGGGCTGCGAAGTCAATTGACGGCATTTACGACCCAGGACGCCGCTCAATCAGCGCTTTCTGAGCGATGTAGCGGACCATCTGTTCCGGATCGGTCTCGGCGATCTCTCGGAGAATATCGTCGATCACCGAGCCGTCGAAGACGCTGAGCGCCTCCGTCGCCGCGGCGCGGACGTCGATGGCGGGATCTCGACGGGCGGTCGAGACCAGTTCATTTCGCACGCTGGCTCCGTCCTCCAGGTTTTGCGCCCCGGTCCTCTTGACGATCAGACGGATGATCTCGGCCGTGCGGCGCCGGATGTCGGCCTCCGGATGCTCCAGTAAGGGACGGACCACGTCCAGGTGATCGGCCCGCACGCGGGAGAACTTGATGGACTGCGCCAGCGACGTCTCGATCAGCAGCGGCGAATCCTCCTCGAACAACCGCCACATCTCATCCCAGCGGCGACCGTCGTCGTCGAGGTCCTGGATCGCGGCGAGAACCTGAAGCGGCTGCACCACCGCGTCGGCGCCCTCCAGCGGAAGCTCCCTGGCGCCCGCAACGCCACGTACCACGCGATACGAATGTTTTCGCGACTTGTGCTCCGGCGAAGGACTGAGCAACAGGAGGAACGAGTCTCCCTCAAGCAGTCGGAGCCCGCGAGGGTTCACGGTGCGGGATCGGTTTCGATTGGTGTGCTTGACGTCGATGCTGAGCATCGCGCCGACCTTCACGTCGCCGCGGATTCGATGGGTGATCTCGATCTCGACGAACTTTCCGTTCTCGCCCAGACTCGTCGCACCAACGACGATCGGGGCCACCGCCATCCACTCGTAGTGATCCAGGGGGGCTTGCCGCGCCTCCACACCGAGGGCGGTCTGGAGGAGTGCGAGGACCACGACAATCATCATTAATCCAGCTTGCCCGATCCCCCGCCGCGATGCCAGTGGGAATCCGGGATCAGCCCTGAGGGTCCTCAACAGGATCCAGTCGTAGGGAGAGACTCAACTTGAATCGTCGCGTCTCGCCATCGGGACCCTTCATCTCCACGGGAACCACGATGGCTCTCTCGTCACCCGGCTGGAGCCGCGCGATATCGAGATCAGGATCCTGAAAGAGATCGTTGTCGGTTGCCAGTTCGGTCAACTCAACCGCCGTTGCAGGGGCCGGCATGGGCACGGGTACGCCGTCCGGCGTCTCGAGTGCATCGAAGCTGTCATCGAGGCTCAGGTCATCGACCGATGCCGACTCGGCGGGCATCTCGGGCTCGACCATCGGGATGGCGTCCGTGTCGATGGATTCGACTTCCAGTTGCGGGGTCGCAAGCGGAATCTCTTCGACCTCCTCCGGCGCCTCCGTCTCGGACGTGGGCTCCTCGAGCGCGATGCCGCTGGCGTCGATCTCGAATCCCGGTGTCGCCTGCTGGACCGCCGGTGTGGCGGCCACAGGCTCCCCGGCAGCCACCGCTTGAGGCTGGCTCTCTTCGACCTCGTCCATCAGTCCATCGATCTCGGATTCGTCAAACTCGGGCGAGCCGTTCTCTGGATCCGCGACGACGGCTGCGGGGGGCACCGGCGTGACGGGCATCGCGGCCATCGGCGTGGCCACGTCGGCTTCGGCAGCCATCCCCGGCATTTCCGTCGGCACGGCCAGCGGAATGCTGTCGGTACTGGACGTCGGTGAGGGTGCCGATGGCGTGGTGGACACCGACGGAATCGATCCGGCCGCCGGTGCGGCCGGCACCGCGTCCTTCTTTCCTGTGGTGCGCGGATCGTATTTCTTGGTCAGATGAAGAAGGACCAGTTTCGTGATCGCCTTCAACGTGTCCTGGACGCCGATCCCTGTCGTCGCGACGGTCTCGTAGAACGGGGCGTTGAACTTGTTGACCCCGGTGTTCATCTCTTCGATGCTTGCAAGACCGGGAAGGTCGCGCTTGTTGAACTGAATCACGTGGGGCATTTCGGCCAAGATCATGCCGTGGCCCTTGAGGTTCTCTTCGAGGTTCTTGAAGGACTCCGCGTTGGCGGCCAGCATCTGTTGCTGAGAGTCCGCCACGAAGACGATCCCATCCGCTCCCTTCAGGACCAGTTTCCGAGTCTCGTTGTAGAAGACCTGACCGGGAACGGTGTAGAGCTGGACGCGGGTCTTCATCCCACGGATCTGCCCCAGATCGATGGGAAGGAAATCGAAGAACAGGGTCCGGTCCGTCTTGGTCGCCAGGGACAGCATCTTGCCCTTGACGGTTTCCGGCAGGTTCCCGTGGATGAACTGGAGATTGGTGGTCTTGCCGCACAGTCCTGGACCGTAATAGACGATCTTGGCGGTAAGTTCCTTCGTCGAGTAGTTGAAAAGCACCATGCGTGCGGTCCCCTGTTTGCCCGAAAAACCAGCCTTCTCGGTCGGCTGCCCCTCGCGGAACATATAGTCAGGATTTTGGAGCGTCAAGCGACTACTCGGTGGGTGTCTCCCGCCGTCGCTTATAGTCGATTCTCAAAGGAACGCCCGAAAATCCGAAGGTTTCGCGAAGTCCGTTCTCTAACTGCCTCTGGGTGGAGAAATGAATCTTCCGTGGATCATTACAGAAGATACGGAATCTAGGTGGGCGGATGCCGGTCTGAGTCGCGTAATAGAACCGGGCGCCAAGGGACCCCGATCGTCCGCCAAAATGGGGTCCTGCCGCAACTTGGAGCCAGCGGTTCAACTTAACCGTCGTGACCTCCTTTCCGCCGGTCTGGTGCAACCGGTCTGCCATTTCCAGAAGACGAAAGACCCGTTGTCCGCTGAGCGCGCTGATGAAGCAGCTCGGTGCCCCCTTTAAGAATTTCAGTCGCGTCTCGAGCGTGTCTTCCCAGGTCTTGACCGCCTGCTCACGCTCCGAAATAAGATCCCACTTGTTCACCGCCAGGATCACCGGCCGGAACGCATCCCGAACGTACCCCGCGATATGGGCATCCTGCGAACCGAACCCCGCGTCGGCATCCAGGACCAGGATCGTCACATCGCAACGCTCGATGTTGTTCTGCGCGCGACCGACGGAATGACGCTCGATCCCTCGTTCGACACGCCCCCGCCGTCGCATGCCGGCGGTGTCAACCAGCAGGTAGCGACGGTCCCCCACCGTGAGTAGGGTGTCGATGGCGTCGCGGGTCGTGCCGGGGATCTCACTGACTACCACCCGTTGCTCCCCCACCAATCGGTTCAGGAGCGAGGACTTGCCGACGTTTGGCCGACCGACGATCGCGAGTCGTAACGGTCTGTCTTCCGCTTCGTCGTCGGACGGGTCGTCTTCCGGCTTCTGCGGGAGCTGTCGAAGCTCGTCCAGAACGTGATCCAGCAGCGCCGAGATCCCCTCGCCGTGTTCGGCGGAGATGGAGATCGGATCGCCGAGGCCCAGTTCATGAAACTCCAGCAGGTTGGCGTCCCGCTTGGCCGACTCGGTCTTGTTGGCCACGAGGAGCAGCGGCACCTGAATCCGACGCAGCCGAGAAGCGATCTCCTGATCGACGGCGTTGATCCCGCATCGCGCATCCACCAGGAACAGGACGACATCCGCCTCATCGATGGCGACGCGGGCCTGATGCCCGATCTCCGCAGCGAAGCCCTCCTCCGAGCCGGGGGTCATGCCGCCGGTGTCCACCACGCGGAAGCGGACGTCGCCCTCCTCGACCTCGCGATACTGACGATCGCGAGTGACACCGGGTTGGTCCGTCACGATCGCCTCGCGACCCCGCACCAACCGGTTAAACAGGGTGCTCTTGCCCACATTGGGCGCACCGACGATGGCTACGAGGGGTAACGACACGTGGCGAAGCTACCACGATCATCGGTCCTAGGCCAGACCCTCTGCCGATCTAAGTCCCGTCATTCCTTGGGTTTAGCCCTCGGGAGACGCTTGACAGGGTCCCGGGCCGTGCCTAAACTGGACGACGTTTAGCAGCGTTTGTGGAGACGGGCTCGATGATCAAAGCGGATATCATCAACGAAGTGGCCGAAGGTGCCAAGATCACCAAGGTCAAGGCGGTCGAAGCCGTCGAGGCGGTCTTCGACGCGATGAAGTCCGCGATGAAACGGGGCGAGCGCATCGAACTCCGCGGGTTCGGCGTCTTCCAGGTCAAGCCACGCAAGAAGGGTATCGGCCGCAACCCGCGAACGGGGCGCGAGGTCCGTATCCCACCCGGTAAGACGATCCGCTTCAAGCCCGGCAAGAACCTCAGGGACCTGGGCTAATCGGTCGCTCCGTGCCTGCGGCGGCGCCCCGTCGGGGCTGGCTGCATCTTGGGCTATTCCTGGCGACGTTTGCGTCCCTGACCATCGCCGGTGGCACGTTCTGGAATCCTGATCCGGTCTCCCCCCTCAGCGGAACCTCGATCGTCCACAACGGGCTCCTGTTCGCCATCCTCACCGCCCTGATCATCGGCGGGCACGAGATGGGACATTACATTGCCTGTCGGCTCCACGGTCTCCATGCCTCGCTGCCCTACTTCATTCCCAGCATCCCACCCCTTGGCACGTTCGGAGCGGTGATCCGAATACGCAGTCGGATCCCCCACCGCAACGCACTGTTCGATGTCGCCATCGCAGGACCGATCACGGGGTTCGTGATCGCCGTTCCGGTTCTTGCGGTGGGCTATCTGGTGGCCGAGCCCGCCCCCCCGTCGCTTCTATCCGACGATCTGGGGATCACGATGGGTGCGTCGGTCTACGGCATGGGGGTGCAGTGGTTGCTTGGGATCGATAACACGATCCTGGCCAACCCATGGATCGGCGCCGGCTGGATCGGCATGTTGGTCACCGCGTTGAACCTGTTCCCCGTCGGGCAACTGGACGGCGGTCATCTGGCCTACGCCATCTCTCGTCGCTTCCATCGGGTCGTTAGCTACGGGTCCATCGTCGGTCTGTTCCTGTTCATCATGCTTCAGATCTTCTGGTGGAAACTGATGCCCGGTTACGTCGTCTGGCTGGTGCTGCTCCTGGTGTTCCGCGATCGCCATCCCCCGCTGATCCGGGAGCGAGACCCGCTCTCGCCCGGTCGTCGGAGACTGGCCTGGCTTGGCGTCGTCATCTTCGTGTTGGCGTTCATCCCGACACCCCTGGTGGTGACCCTCGCCGAGTTTCGTGGCGAGACCGAGACGGTAGCGGAGAGTGCCCTCGAGGTCGGTCCGTCGAACCTGAGCGCCGACGAGCGCTGCGCGGTCCAGGAACGCCGGATGGGGATGGCCGAACCGGTTGTTGCGCCCGCAGGAGACGGCGATCTCCGTAGGCTTCAGGGCGCTCAGCCAACGGTCGCCGCTGGAGTGGCGGCTTCCGTGATGGCCCGCGATCAGGAGCTGGACGTTCTTTACGTTCCCCCGATCCAGGAGCGTCTCCTCGGTGGGTAGTCCGAAGTCTCCCGGGATCAGCATGCCGCCGCATTTGCCCGCGAGATGAAGTCCCAGGGATCCTTCGTTGTGATCGACGTCGACGATCCCACCGTGCAGGCCACGCCAGCGCATCGTTCCAAGCTGAGCAACGCTCCCGTCCCGCATCAGACGTAACGCCCCGCCACGCTCCTGGAGATAGATGGCGGCCTCTCGAAGTGCGGGAGACCGATGCCAGCCCGGTGGCAGCCAGAGCTGGCCGACTACGAACCGTTGGTACAGATACGGTAGCCCTGCGGCATGATCGATGTCCGCGTGACTGATGGCGATCGCATCGAGATGACGGATCCCCCGTTGGCGGAACCACGGGAGGACGACCCTGGCGCTGGCACCGGCGGAAAAGCGACCCGACGGAACCCCGCCCGGCGCGTCGACCAGCAGATGTCTTCCCGAGAGGTCGGAGACGACCACCGCTTGCCCCTGACCGACATCCAGCACGTGGACGGTGGTTCCGTCGGAGCTCCATGGAATCGGGCCCAGATGAAGAAGGGCCAGACTCGCAAGCACTCCCACCCTCACCGAACCGGCGTGGCGTGGTGCTCCCAACGCCCACAGCAGGAGCAACGCGAGAGCAACGAGCAGCAGCATCCGTGGCGGCGTCGAGACCTCGACAGCCCCGTAAGGCAACGAGGCCATGAATCGCGCCAGCGTCACGAGTGCGTGGGCGATGGCACCGGCCACCTCGCCTGAGACCGCCCCGACAGCGGTCGGAAGGAGCGATAGGTATCCGGTCAGCGTCGCCAGCATCGCCAGCGGGACCGCCAGGAGATTGGTGACGATCGACGACGGAGGCAGACGCGCAAAGTGGAGCGCCGCCAGGGGCGCGGTCGAGAGATAGGAGAGCAGGCTGACCGAGAGCGGCAGGCGGAGGATGTCGGGGCCGGGAAGGACGGCGGAGACACGCTGGACGCCCGCGACGATCGCCCCCGTCGCGATGAACGTGAACTGGAAACCCAGGTTCGTCAGCACCCATGGATCCCACACGACGAACAGCCAGGCCCAGACCGCCAGGGTGTTGAGTGCGTCGCCCCGGCGCCCGATCGAGACCAGGGTGGTGTGACAGACGCATCCCACCGCCGCTCGCTGGACCGATGGGGAGCCGCCGACGAGCGTCATGAAACCAACGACCGTCGTCGCCACGATCGTCCATCGCAGCCAGCGCGGGAGTCGTGGGCGGACGACGAATAACATCAACGCTCCCGCCACCCAGCCCACGTGGAGGCCGCTGATCGCCAACAGGTGTCCGACCCCCGCGCGCCTGAGAGACTCGACCGCCTGCCGTCCTTCGGGGCCTCCCCTCTCGCGCTGTCCCAGCAACAGCGCCGCCAGCAGTTCCCGCGCCACCGGATCCTCGCCATACCGCGACTCCAGGCGTTGACCCAACGACCGCTGGGCCTGGGTGAGCCATCGTCCCGGGCGTGGCTTCCCGACGGCCGTGCGGGTGGTCAGTCCGGCGTTCTTCAGGTAGGCCCTGGCGTCTGCGTTCCGCGGGCGCGATCGCGTGCGGACGGTCAGCCAGGCGGAGACACGATCGCCGGGAAGGTATCGCTCGAGATCCGCACGATAGATCGATCGCGCGCCGGACAGGTGAACCTGCAAGATCGCTTGGGTCCTTTGATCCCGGAGACCGAACGTCAGCGAGCCGTCCGCGTAGGCCTGAACACGCCCGACGATCGTTCCGTGGAAGACGCCGCTCCCGCCGGCATCGGCCGCGTCCATCACGTGTTGCGCGCGCTGCTGCCAACGAGCCGTGTCGCGTGAGGCGTGCCAGCCTCCCGCCGTCAACGCCAGGAGACAGGCGATCAGATACGGGCGAGGCCGCGGACAACAGAACGCGACCAGAAGCGACAGGAGCCCCGTCACGATGAGCCAGTCCGGCCAACTGCCGCGGTAGAGGATCAGGCCGCTCCCGCTCAGCCATGCCAGCGTGGGCAGGACCAGGGGGCGACGTCGCGGTTTCATGGCACCGCCAGCCTAGTCGACGCGGGGTCGATCCCGGGCGCTGGAACCCGAGTGGGAGGTTGCGGATCCTAGACGTCGGCGACGGACTTCCTCTGGCCCGGTCGTACGTTCAACAGCTCACGGAAGAAGCGCAAGAGCCCCGCACCGAAGTCCTCGACCACCGTGTACCAGACCGGCAACGCGACCAGGGTCATCAGGCTCGACGAGACAAGCCCCCCGATCATGGCGACGGCCATCGACTGAACGAAGACACCGGCGACGGTGAACTGGGACAGGGCCAGCGGGATCAATCCGGTGACCGTCGTGATCGCCGTCATCAGGATCGGGCGAAGACGATCCCCGCAACCTTCGACCAGGGCATCGGTTCGGGAACGTCCTTCGCGTCGCAGCGAGTTGACGTGATCCACCATGACAATCCCGTTGTTCACGACGATACCGATCAACAGGATGATGCCGATGAACGCCACGACCTCCAGGGTGTAGCCCAGCAACCAGAGGGTCCAGAAGGCGCCGAAGAACGCCAGGGGAAGGGTGATCAGGATGGCCGACGCCTGGGAGAACGATTCGAACAACGCGGTCATCAACAGCAACACGACGAACAACGAGATCGAGACGCCGCGGACCATGATTCCCAGGGCTTCATCGTCATCATGCATCCGTTGGCTCCAGCCCCAGCTGTAGCCCTGTGGAAGCGAGAGGCTGGCCATCCGTTCGTCCACACGGGCACGTCCCTCTTCGGTCGTGACCGCTTCTTCGTCGAACTGCACGGTTACCCATTGGCTTGTCTCGCGGTCCTCGCGATTGAGATGGGCGGGGGTTCGAGCGAGATCGACGGTGGCGATGTTATGAAGATCGACGGCCTTGCCTTCCCGGGTCGGAATCGGCAGATCCTCGATGGCGGAAAGTCCCGGTCGCGCATCCTCCGGGAGCCCCAGGAGGATCTCCACCTCTCCATCGGGATGTTGCATCCGACGGAGTCGCTGACCGCGGAAGTTGAAGCCCACCGCGCCTGCGGCGACGTCGGGGTCGACGCCGAGCTGCCGGGCCCGCTCGACATCCAGACGGACACGCACCTCTTGCTGGCCGTTCAGCGTGGGTCCATAGACCTCATGGACATCGTCCAACTCGCGTAGCGCGTTCTCGACATCCAACGCAACGGTCTCCAGATACTCCGGGTCCTCTCCGCGGACGACCACGGAGACCGCCGATTTGCGACGTGGCCCCCCATGGCGACCACGACGCTCGCCGATCTCAAGATCGATGCCCGCCATCGTCGGGATCAGAGCCTCCAGTCCATCGCGAAGCGCCGTGTAGGTCTCTTCGCTCAGCTGATCCGGCGGTAGGTAGACGCGGGTGACGGCCGAGTTGGGCTCGGAGTACCACGAGTAGATGTTCTCGTAGCCCAGTTGCTCCTTGTTCTGCTCCAGGAGTGTCTCGACCTCATCGACGCGGATCTCCAACTCCTCCTTGGTGTAGGCGTCGTGGATCCGGTAGTTGATCGAGATCTCTTTCTTCTGCTCCACGGGCTCGCCGCTCTTCTCGATCAGCGCAATGGGAATCCCGGCGGACGCGCCAATCAGAAACATCAGTCCCAGGAGGAGGAGACGTCGTCCGTTCCCCGCCAGCGACCAGCCCAACAATTGGCGATAGCGCGGAACGAGCCGACGCATGACGAAGCCGGGCTTCGGTTGCGATCGTGGCGAGATGCGGGCCGCGGCAAGCGGGATGAAGGTCAGCGAGATCAGGAGCGAGCAGGCCACCGAGAGGCAGATGGTCAGAGCGACCTGTCCGATGTAGATCGTCATCTGCCCGGCTTCGGTCACAAAAAGCCAGGACCAGACGATGATCGTCGTGCTGGTGGCGGCGAACACCGCCAACGACACCTGACGGGCGCCCCGGCGGGCCGCCTCCACTGCGGGGATCCCCTTCCCCTGGAGCCGGTAGATGTTCTCGATGACGACGACGGCGTTATCGACCAGCATCCCGACGCCCAGCATCAACCCCAGCATCGAGAGAACGTTCAGTTCCGCCCCCAACAGCAGCATCACGCCGCAGGTCACGAGGAGCGAGAACGGGATCGACACGCCGACGATGGCGGTGGTCGAGAATCGCTTGAGGAATCCGAACAACACCAGGATCGCCAGGCAACCACCGAAGATGCCCGCGTTCCGCAGCCCGTTCAGCGAGTTCATGATCTCTTCGCCCTGATCCTGCCAGACGAGGACCTCGATCCCCTGCAGCTCCGGATCCTGGCGGATCTCGTCGAGTCGCGCATGAAGACGGGCGACCGTCTCGACGGTGTTGGCGGACGACTCCTTCATCACGTCGAAGCCGACGGCGAAGTTGGTATTCAGATGACGGCCGTAGTTCAAGACGGGCTCGCGTAACGAGACGGTGGCCACATCACGAAGGCGCAGGCCCTCGGTCCTGAGTGGCAGGTTGCGGATGGTGGCGACGTCCTCGAAGCGGGCCTCACTGCGGACGTCGTAACGAACGCTGGCCCCGCGGATGGCTCCGAGGTCGAGATCGAGGTTGGCGTCGTTGATTGTCGAGATCAACTCACCGACACGGATCTGATGCCGCTCGAGGGAGGCCAGATCAAGATCGATTCGGACCTGCTGCGCCTCGACGCCATAGAGACTGATCGAGGCCACACCGCGGACACGCTCGAGCGGACGACGGATCCGCCGGTCGAGGAGGGCCCAGGACTCGGAGAGGTCGCGATTGGCGGAGATCCGGCCACCGAGGATCTCGGAGTCGGGTCCTCCGGTGTCCCCCTCGATGCGGATGTGCCCCGTACCCTCGGGGAGTTGCGGTCGCACACGCTCGACCGCCTCACGAACCTCCATCCGCTTCAGATCGACGTTGATGCCCCAGTCGAAGGAGGCCTCGATGCGCACGTCGCCGCGACCGGCGTTGGCCCAGATCCGACGGACGTCGGGGATGGTCGCAATCTCCGCCTCGATGGGGCGGATGACGTCGTTTAACGCCTCCAGAGGATGACTACCCTCGAAAGGGATGGTGACATCGATCTCGGGCTCCAGAACCACCGGCATGAACGCCAGCGGCAGCCGGGTAACCGCGACGGAACCGAGGACCGTGATGCAGATCAGGAGCATCCCGATGGCGACGGGACGATCGATGGGTAGATCCGAGAGTCGCATCATCCCTCTCCCTGCGGCGCCGCTCTGAGGTCCGCGGCGACGGGTTCTGTCTTCGAGGCGTCGGGGGACATGGACCGGTAGAGACACGGAATCACGATCAGCGTCAGCACGGTGGCGACGGAAAGCCCGCCGATGACCGTGAGCGCAAGCGGACGACGGAGTTCGTCGCCGGCTCCCAGCCCGAGCGCCATGGGCAGCAAGGCCAGGACGGTCGTGGTTGTCGTCATGATAATTGGGCGAAAACGCTCGGCGCCTGCCTCGACGATCGCCGTGTCCATCGGTTCGCCTTCCTGGCGACGCCGACGGATGGCATCGACCAACACGATGGCGTTATTGACGACGATCCCCGCCAGCATGACCGCGCCGATGAGTGCCAGGACGCTGATCGGTGTGCCGGTGATACCGAGTGCGGCCACGACACCGACGATGCCCAGTGGTACGGACAGGAGAATCACAAGCGGATAGCGGAACGATTCGAACTGGACCGCCATGACGACGTAGACCATGAAGATTGCCAGCAACAGGGCCATCCGCAGGCTGTCGAACGAGACCTTCAGGTCCTCGTCCTGCCCACCCATCTCCGCCACCACCGTATGGGGTAGCGGAACCTCCGCGACGGCATCGCGAACACTTTGCAGGACGGCGCCGACGTCCGCCTGCCGGACCTGCGCGGTCACCTCGGTGACACGGGTCCCCCGATAGCGATGGATCGCGGCGGGACCGCGATCGAACTGGACGTCTGCCACCGCGGCTACGGGCACCGTCGTTCCGTTCTCCAGCCGGATCCGAAGATCCTCCACCGCCGAGGCTCGATCACGGGCGTTCTCGACCGCGCGGAGACGGATGTCGATCCGGTCCTCCCGCTCACGAAACGGGCCGATCACCTCGCCACGGATCTGCTGCTGAAGGGTGCGACCGAGATCGGAGACACGAATGCCATACGATGCCGCCCGTTCACGGTCGAGGACGACCGTGATCTCCGGGTTCCCCGGTTGCGAACTGGTGCGAATGTCCTCGACACCGTCGAGGCGGGACAACGCGGCAGCGACCTGCTCGGATCCCCGATCCAACTCCTCGAGGTCGTCCCCGAACAGTTGGACCGCGATGGCGGGACGCATCGATAGGACCGACGGGCGGATCAACTCCGCCTCGACATCGGGGAACCGATCGAGCGCGCGACGGACCGCCTGAATCGATCGAGTCTCATCCTGCGGGTCCCCGCTGGCACCGCGATCCGACAGAACAAAGTTCATCTGAGCGAGATTCTCGCCGACGGTCTGCTGTCCGGATGCCGAAGACGGGAGGCTACCGACGACGGAGAACATCCGTTCCATGTTGGGGTCGTTAACGATCGAGGACTCGATCCTGGCGACGACGGAGTCGCTGGATTCCAGCGTGCTTCCCTCCGGCATTCGCATGCGGAAGGCGAACTCGCCCTGCGAGAGATCCGGTACTAGCTGGGTGCCGAGTCGCGGGACGGCCAGCAGGGCGACGACGAAGAGGGCGAAGGCCAGCGGCAACCAGAGCCAGCGGTAACGCAGCGCCGAGCGCAGGCCGCTGGGATAGACCCGCGTCAGTGCTCCGAGCGCCCAACGAAACGGTGCCGTCGCGATCCGGAAGATCCGATCGAGGATCCAGAACACGCCGAACACGACGGCCACCACCGGCCGGAGGATCGCCAGCAGCAGACGGATCACGGTGACACCGAGAAACAGAAACGGTCGCGCGAGCCTGCGACTGAGGTGCGGACTCGGGGCGGGCCAGCCGGGCCATGCGGGCCACGGCCAACGCCCGCCCTGGCGTCCCTCGACACGAAGGGTCTCCATGAGCGATGCCAGGACTGCATAGAGGGCCGGGATCAGCGTCAGAGACACCACCAGGGATGCCAGCAACGAGAGGCAGACCGTGACCGCCAGGTCATAGAACAGTTGCCCGGCGATGCCCTGTACGAAGACGATGGGAAGAAACACCGAGATGGTCGTCAGGGTGGCTGCGATCACGGCGCCGGTAACCTGTCGCGCACCGTCGATGGCCGACTCCCGGCGGGACTTCCCCTGACCGTGGTGTCGGTCGATGGACTCGAGCACGACGATCGAGTTATCGACCAGCATGCCGACGCCAAGCGCCAGGCCGCCGAGGGACATGATGTTCAGGCTGACACCCGTCTTCAGCATCGGCAGAAACGTCGCCACGACCGATAGCGGGATGGTGATTCCGACAATCAATGTCGAGATGGCATCTCTTAGAAAGAAGTACAGGACAAGAATTGCCAGGAGACCGCCGAACAACGCGGCAGACTTGACCTGCGCAAGCGCATCCCGAACATAGATCGACTGGTCGGTGAGGATTCGCAGTTCGAGCCCTTCGGCCAACTCGGCCTGGATGGAAGCCAGTCGTTCCTGGATTTCGTCCGATACGACGATCGTGTTCGATGAGCCTTCCTTGTGAAGGGAGATCTCGACGATCTCCTCGCCGGAGGCGCGGGTGATCTCCACGCGGTCCTTGTGCCCGCGATGAACGACCGCCACATCCTCGACCCGCACCCGGCCTCCCTCGCCGTCACGGACGATGGTCTTGCGCAGCTGATCGAGATCCTCGAACTCGTTGAGGGTCCGAACGAGGTAGACGGAGCCCCAGTCCTTGAGGACGCCGCCGGGACGATTGACGTTGTCGGCCCGCAAGGCCGTCGCCAGTTCGTCCAGGGTCAGCCCCAGGGCTGCAAGGCGTGCCGTATCGACGTCGACCTGGATCTCCGGTGCAAGTCCTCCGCGGACCTTGGCCGCCGCCACGCCGGGGATCGACTCCAGTCGAGGCTTGAGCCAGCGATCCGCGATCTGGCGGACCTCGTCCAGGGGGCGATCGCCATGGAACGCCAGACGCACAATGGGGTCGAGGGTCGGATCGAACCTCAGGACGCGAGGACGGTCCGCCTCGCGAGGGAGTTCGACAAGATTGACCTTCTCTCGCGCGTCCATCGCGGCAAAATCCATCTCCTCATCCCACTCGAACTCCAGGATCACTTCCGATATCCCGGCGCGTGAAACGGAGCGCAGCGAGCGAAGCCCGGGAATGACGCCGACGGTCTCCTCCAGCGGTCGGCTGACGAACTGCTCCACCGATGTCGGAGCGGCATCGGCGTAGCCGGTCTGCACCGTCAGCGTGGGATAGGAGAGATCTGGAAGCAGTTCCAGCGGGAGCTGGTTGAACGCAAGCGAGCCGAACAGCGTGATCGCGACTGAGATCGTCAGGATCGCGACCGGTCGGCGGACCGAGAACTCAGCTAGCGACACGGTCGCTCTCGTCCGCATCCGAGGCGATAACCTCAACAACCGCCCCATCGCTCAGGGCAGGCGCCCCGACGGAGACGATCACGTCGCCGGCGACGATCGGAGAGCCGTCACCGACGCGTCGCACGCCGACCCAGTCACCTTCCTCGTAGCCGCGGGTGACCTCGATACGTTCCACCGTTGTCTGATCGTCGTTGACACGATAGAGATGCCAGCGACGCCCCTCGGCGACAAGGGCGTTTCGCGGGACAACGATGGCGTCTGCGTGGGTGTCGGTGACGATCTGCAGGCGGATGAAACCGCCCGGCCGCAATCCGGCACGACGATGAACGCTAAGCGTCACCTTGACGGTGCCGGTGTCGGGATCGACGACCGGAGAGATCCGCTCGATCCTGGCCTCGTCGACCGTGTCGCCCTCTCCGGCAAACAGACGAACCTGCTGCCCGGTCTCCAGACGGGAGACCTGTCTCTCGGGCACATTGACGTCGGCGTAGAGCGGATCGAGGTCCGCCAGGTCGTACACGGCTGTCCCGTTCGAGACACTGGCGCCGGGGTCCAGATGACGGAGCACGATCGTCCCCGCGAACGGAGACCGGACACGCGTCCGGGTCAGCGTCAGTTCCAGCAACGACGCGGACTGTCGTGCCTCTTCGGATTCGCGGCGACGGGTGTCGAACTCCTCGTCGCTCATCAATCCCTGGGCGTGCAGCCTCTCGGCACGTTCGAATTCGATCTTCTTCGTCTGGTAGGTGGTATTCGCGCGCTCGTACTCGATCCTCTGCTCGTCATCCTCGAGAAGCGCCAACTCCTGTCCTTCGCGGACACGGTCCCCTTCCTCCACCAGGAGCCGGCGGATGACGCCGGCCGTGCGCGCGACCACCGTCGCGTGACGATCCGCTCGCAGCGTGGCGCTGGTTGTGTAGAGGTTGGATAACGGTCTCTGGAGCGCCGGAATCGCCTCGACGGCGATCCCCTCCACGATCTCCTCGGCGACGGCGCTCGGCGCGGGTGTGGCCGCGCCTGCCGAGGAGTTTCCACCGGCGGAGCCACAACCCGTCCCCCACAGCACCGCCAACAGCGAAACGCAGGCCAGAGTTGCGGCACGGAGTCTTCGCATCGATTCCCCCTCAGCTACCTCGGGACGGTGCTGCCCATTAGCTTGAACGCACGACGGATCCGTAAGGTTTCACTGGAATGCAGAGATTCTAGCGGGCATTGCGCTAGAGGTCGACGTGGCGCAAGATCCCCTCGACCCGTTCCCGCTCCCATTGACGCCTGAACTCCTCGATCGAGAGGCGGGAACGATGGGGCTCGATCCGTTGGGAGGCCTCGGTCTCGATGGCGACGATCGTCTGTTTCGGGAGGGATCCGAGAAGCGTCTCGGCGACACGAGCGCGAAACGATGCCTCGCCCTCCTCGCTCGGCGTCTCCGTCAGCATTCGCTCCACGGTGGCGCGAATCTCTGGGGGGATCGACTCCCCGTCTATCCGTCGTTGCCAACGCGTGCGCCACGAAGGTGCATCCTCGGAGACGACCCGCTCCGTGCTTCGCACGCCGTCGATGGTCGCCGCCCAACCATCCTCGACGGCAGAGGCGATATAGGACAGTCGCCCCGGGGGGCGGGGAACTCCCTTCAGCCGCTTGCGGGCCTCTTCGATCACTTCCAGGATCAACGGGAGGGAGACTCCACGTCGAAACCAGTCCTCTACCAGATCCCAGTCCCGCGGCGAGAGAACGACCGCCCGGCCTTGAAGCTCGACCCACGCGGTCTCGATGGACTGCGCATAGCGTGAAAGATCAGATTCGTCGGTCGTCATACTTGAGATACAGGAAAAGGTGGTCGACACAACGAGAGAGGATCGGGATCTGCTTCTGGTAAAAGGACTCGGACCTGCCGATGGGATCGTCGAGGTCCGGGGCCACGGTCGAGGGCTGACTCCCCTTCTCGAACGCGCGCAGCTTGTGAAGCTCGGCGATGGAGCCCTCGAAGCGTGCCGTGATCTCGTCCACATGGTCGTCCGTCATCACGACCACGAGGTCGCTCGATCGCAACTCTCGCGCCGTCAACCCCGTCGAACGGTGGGCATCCAGGTCGATGCCGATCTCGCGCATCGCACGAACCGACTCCAGTGAGGCCGGTGCGTCGTCGATTCCGAGCAGACCGGCAGAGCCGACGACCACATGACTTAGCCCCGCACCCGGCGCTCGCTGCCTGAAGTACTCGGCCGCCATCGGGCTGCGGCAGATATTCCCACTGCAGACGAATAGAACCTTCACGGGCGATTCTGCTCCCAGACCCGTCGCAGGCCGTCGAGGGTCAGGGTCGGAACGAAATGGTCGACGCCCTCGATCGCGTTGCGGAACAGAACGGCGACGCCGCCGGTCGCGACCACCGGGACCTCGCCCTCGATCTCGGAGCGGATCCGTCGTAGGAGCCCCTCGACGAGCGCAACGTAGCCGAAGAACAATCCCGACCGGACACATTGCTCCGTGTTCTTGCCGATCACCGTTTCCGGCGCGTGGATGTCGACGGGGTGAAGTCGGGCGGCCTTGTTGAACAACGCTTCTGCAGAGAGATTGACGCCGGGAGCGATCACGCCGCCGATGTAGGCGCCACTCGTGCCGACGACATCGAAATTAGTGGTCGTACCGAAATCGACCACGACCACCGGAGCCCCGAACCGCTCGCGGGCAGCGACGGCGTTGACGATCCGATCCGCGCCAACCTCGTGGGGGTTCTCGCAGTGGATCGGTACGCCGGTCTTGACCCCGGGTCCGATGAAGACGGCCTCGTGACCGAAGTACCGTCGGCACATCTCGGTAAGCGGCATGGACAGGTCGGGAACCACCGAGGCGATCACGATGCCGTCTACGCTCTCGAAGTCGATCCCCGCCTCGCGGAACAGGCCTTTCAGCGTGACACCCAACTCATCGGCGGTCGACGCGAGACCCGTCGTGATGCGCCAATCGATGCGGAGCGTCTCCCCGTCGTACAGGCCGAACACCGAGTGGGTATTTCCGACATCCACCGCCAAGAGCACGCTATTCCTCCCGCAACCGGACACTATCGGCCTGGGTGATCACGAGTTCGGCGCCGTCGGCACTCTCGATCCGGAGCGCACCCACGTCGTCGACTCCCAACAGTCTCCCGCTTATCGACTCTCCGCAGTCTAACCGGCCATCGGGAAAGACGTCGACCTCCGACCCCGCGGGCCATATCGATAGACTACTCCAACGAGCACGGATCGCCTCCCAGCCGTCTCCAGCGAGCGCATCGCAGACCTTCGACCAGCGGTTCAAGAACTCGGCGGCAACTTGCTCCCGTGTAGGAGGGGTCCTCTCGCCGAGAAGGATGCGTAACGATACGGCCCTGTCCTGCAGCTCCGCCGGCAGATCGTCAGGATGGTGATCCACGTTGATCCCGACGCCGACGAAGATCTCGGACCGACCGTCCGGTCGACGATGCATCTCGATGAGGATCCCGCCGAGTTTGCGTCCGTCGTAGCTCAAGTCGTTGGGCCACTTGAGGCCGACGGGTATCGCGGTCAGACTGCGACAGGCCTCCGCGGCTGCGACACCGGCGCCGAGGGTCCAGCGAGTCACGAGTCGAGGCCGATCGGCGATCGACTCGGCGACCGAGAGGTAGAGGCCCAGGCCTGCAGCGCCGAACCACGGACGCTGTTGACGTCCGCGTCCAGCAGTCTGTCGATCGGCGATGACGACGCGACACTCCGGTCCCCCGGAGCGGGCACGCTCTTTCAGCCGATCGTTGGTCGACTCCACGGACGGCAGGCATTCGATGGTGTAGCGACCCGAGTCCAGGAGTTCCAGCAACCGCCCGACATCCAGCGATGAGGACGGCTCCTCCAAGATCTATCGTCCCATCGATAAGCGCATCGAGAGATCCGCAGCGCCGGCGGAGTGGGTCAGATACCCGAGACTCATGCAATCGACGCCCGTCTCCGCGACATCCCGCAGTCGACCCGGCATCAGACCTCCGGAGGCCTCGAGGACGATGAGACCGCGCGCGGCCTCCACCGACGCGCGTAACGCGTCGAGCCCCATGTTGTCGAGAAGAGCCCTCCCGGCACCGGAGGCGATCGCCTCTTGAAGCTGGTCGAGGTCACGAACCTCGACGGTGATCCGGTCCTTCGTGACGCCACTCGCCAGGGCGGCCGCGACCCACTCCATGATCGGGCGTCCCGTCGCGAGGTGGGTGTCCTTGATCATGACAGCGTCGTACAGTCCCATTCGGTGATTCGTTCCCCCGCCGATACGGACCGCGTACTTGTCGAGGACACGCCATCCGGGGATCGTCTTTCGGGTGTCCAGGATCTGCACGCCCGTGCCCGCGACCTCGTGGACGGCCTCCGCGGTCGCCGTCGCGACACCGCTCATCCGCATCACGAAGTTCAACGCCGTTCGCTCGCCCTGAAGCATCGGGGCGGCGCTGCCCTTGAGGGTTGCCACGACCGTCTCGTCCCGAACAGGGTCGCCCTCCCGGTGTCTCAGGCAGACCTCCAGCAACGGATCCAATTGCGCAAAGACGGCCACGACCAGTGGGAGCCCCGCCACAACCAGGTCCTGTCGCGCGACGATCTCGGCTTCCGCCTGCAGCGAGGCTAGAATCGCCGGATCGGTCGTCAGGTCCCCCCCGTGGCCGAGGTCCTCGGCCAACGCACGCCGAACGACGTCCTCCACAAGTTCGGGAGGCAGCGTCGGCATCACGACCCCTCGTCGTCGCCCAATGCGGCCAGCATCTCGTCCAGTCGTCCGAGGCGCTCCGCCAATTCCGACTGCAATTCCCGCTCCTTGGCGACGACATCTTCGGGTGCCTTGGCGAGGAACGACCGGTTCGAGAGTTTGCGCTTGCGGGACTCCAGCTCCTTGACCACCTTGCCCTGTTCCTTCCGGAGCCTCGACCGTTCCGCGTCGAGGTCCAGGAGTCCTTCGAGCGGGATGGCGATCTGAACGTCGCCGGCGATCCCCCGGGCCGCGATCGTCGTGCGATCTACGATGTCGGCGATGCGAATCCCCGACGCACGAACGAGTGTTGCCATTCTCTTGCGTTCCTGACGCAAGACCTCCCGGGACGCCGCGTCTCCGGTGTAGAGAACGACCTCGATCGGTTTGCCGGGGGGGATCTGGCTCTCGGCTCGGAGATTTCGAATTCGAGCCACGACGTCGCGCATCAGCTCGATCTCTTTCTCGGCGGTCGTGTCGGCTTGATACGCGTCGGCAGTCGGCCAGGAGGCGACGGCGAGGAGGCCATCGTGATGAGGCAGTCGTTCCCAGAGTTCCTCGGTGACGAACGGAATGAACGGGTGCAGAAGACGCAACGTCGTCGCGGAGACATGCAGTAGGACGCCGCGAGCCGCGGCACGCCGCTGGGGCTCGACGTCGTCGCCGAGATCCGGCTTGAGAAACTCGATGTACCAGTCGCAGAAGTTGCCCCACACGAAGTGGTAGAGAAGGTCGGCGGCGCGATCGAATCGATACTCGGCCAGCGCTGCATCCACGCCTTCGATGGTCTCTCGTAGCCGCGAGAGGATCCAGCGATCCACCCGAGTCAACGAGTCCTGATCGAAGCTGGCGGGTGGATCGTCGCCGAGCCGCATGAGGACGAATCGTGTCGCGTTCCAGAGTTTGTTGACGAACGCCCGATAACCTTCCATTCGCTCGGGAGCCAGCGGGATGTCGTTACCTGGGGCGGCGAGGATGGCCATGGTGAAGCGAACGGCATCCGTTCCGTATTTCTCCTGGACCACCGCCGGCTCGATTGTGTTGCCCTTCGATTTGGACATCTTCTGTCCCTGGGCGTCTCGCACCAACCCATGGATGTAGACATCACCGAAGGGAACGTCGTCCTGGAACTTGAGTCCCATCATGATCATTCTGGCGACCCAGAAGAAGATGATGTCGTGCCCTGTGATCAGGAGTGACGTCGGGTAGTAGTGCTGAAGGTCCGTCGTCTCGTGTGGCCAGCCCAATGTCGAGAACGGCCACAACGCGGACGAGAACCAGGTGTCCAGGACGTCTTCGTCCTGACGAAGGGCTCCCGCGCACTTGTCGCATTGTTTTGGCTCATCGACCGACACGATCGTCGTCTCGCACGCATCGCAGTACCAGGCAGGGATTCGATGCCCCCACCACAGCTGCCGGGAGATGCACCAGTCGTGGATATTCCTCATCCACTCGAAGTAAGTCTTGGACCAAGCGTCGGGAATGAATTTTGTTCGACCGGATTCGACCGCGGAGATTGCGGGACGCGCCAGGTCGTCGATGCGGACAAACCACTGCGTCGAGACGAGCGGTTCGACCATCGTGTGGCAACGCTGGCAGTGACCTACCGCGTGCTCGTGCTCGTCAACGCCTACCAGGAGGCCCTTGGCGTCGAGGTCAGCGACAATCTTCTTCCTGGCTTCTAACCGATCGAGACCGGCATATTCGCCTGCCGCATCGGTCATTCGAGCGTCGGGCCCGATTACCACGCGTTCCTGAAGCCCCAGGCGTCGCCCGGCCGCAAAGTCATTCGGATCATGGGCCGGCGTGATCTTGACCGCTCCGGTTCCGAAGGCCGGATCGACGAACGTATCGGCAAGCACGGGCACATCGCGACCGGTCAGGGGTACTTCGACTCTCTGGCCGACCAGAGCCGCGAATCGCGAATCCTCCGGATGCACCGCGACACCGGTGTCGCCCAGGAGGGTTTCCGGCCGTGTCGTCGCGACGCGAATCTCGCCGTCGCCGCCGTCGGCCGCGGGGTATCGAATGGTGTAGAGACGACCCGCGGTCGCGTGGTGGTCGGTCTCGAGATCCGAGAGGGCGGTACTACAACGGGGACACCAGTTAACGATGTAGCGGTCCCGATAAATCAGGTCCTCGTTGTAGAGTCGAACGAAGACCTCGCGAACCGCCTCCGAGAGTCCCTCGTCCAGGGTGAACCGCTCGCGAGACCAGTCACAGGAGGAACCGAGTCGTCGCAACGCGTCGGTGATTCGATTGCCGTAGGTCTCTTTCCAGTCCCAGACCCGTTTCTGGAAAGCCTCGCGGCCCAGTTCATGCCGCGTGGTGCCTTCCTTTTCCAGTTCGCGCTCGACGACCATCTGGGTCGCGATGCCGGCGTGATCCGTGCCGGGCAGCCAGAGCACGTCACGGCCCCTCATCCGCTGATACCTCACGACGACATCGTGAAGCGTATAGACCAGGACATGACCGATGTGCAGGTTGCCGGTGACGTTCGGCGGCGGGATGACGATGCAGAACGGTGCCTTTCCGCCGGCCGGATCCCCGCGAAAGGCGTCCGCCTTCTCCCAGCGCTTGATCCAGGTCTCCTCGACCGTCTCCGGACGGTATTCCCGATCCAGCTCCCGACTCATCAAGGCCCCCCGGTAGCGTATTGGCTACGCGTCGTCTTCCAATTCCTGGATCCGTCTCCGGATGAGATCCGGCGCAAGCTCGCGAACGGCTTCGCGAGTTGCCTCGTGTACGATCTCGCGCACGCCGTCGGCCGAGAGTCGCTCGATGACCCGATCGACGACCTGCTCGATCCATTCGGGCGTCGGTTCGTCGACGGTGGTCTCGATCGCGTCTGCTGTCGCATCCAGCGAATCGGAGACAGGCTCGGGCTCCGCGACGGCCCGCTCCAGGGCATCCAGGACGGCCGACCGCAAGGCCTCCGCATCGAAAGGTTTGACGAGGGCTCCATCGGCTCCGCATTGCTCGGCGAGGGTCTCGTCGAGGGGCTCGAATGCTCCGGCAAGCAGAAGAACCGGAACCTCGCGTAGCTCCTTCACCTTCCGGCACAGGTCGTAGCCGGCCACGCCGGGCATATTCAGATCGGCGAGGACCAGATCGGCTTCCCCGTGGACCACGCGTTCGAGAAGTGTCTCGCCGTCTTCGAAACTCTCGACGCGAAACTCGGTGTCGACGTAGGTCAGCTCGACGATTCTGCGAATCGTGCTGCTGTCATCTGCCAGAAGAAGTGTTTTTGCCATCGAATTCTCGGTCGATCACCCAAGGTCGCGGGGCTGAACGTTCTGCCGCACCCAGTCGATGATCTCGGTTGTCGTCGCGCCGGGAGTGAAGATCTCCAGGACACCCTTTTCCTTCAGACCGGGGATGTCCTCGTCGGGAACAATGCCTCCACCGAATACCGCGATGTCCGAAACCCCTTGCTCACGAAGGAGTTCGATGACCCGCGGGAACAGATGATTGTGGGCTCCGGAGAGGATGGACAACGAGATGGCGTCCACATCTTCCTGGATCGCCGTCTGCACGACCATCTCCGGGGACTGGTGGAGTCCCGTGTAGATAACTTCGAACCCCGCATCACGCAGCGCACGCGCGATGATCTTCGCGCCGCGGTCGTGTCCATCAAGCCCCACCTTGCCAACCAGCAGGCGCAGCATACGCTCGCTACTCACGATGAATCCCCCGGATCAGATTACGGATGTTTCTCGATAGCGACCAAAGACCGGCACCAGTGCGTCACTCACCTCTTGAACCGTCGCGTAAGCCCGTACGGCGTCGAGCATCCTCGGAAGCAGATTCTCGTCACCCTCCGCGGCCTTGCGGAGTGCGGAGAGCGTCTCGTCGACGCGCTCGTTGTCCCGCTCGCGCTTCAGTTCCTTCAGGCGCGAAACCTGTCGTTCCTCGACCTCCGGGCCGATACGGAGCAGCTCCGGTTTGTAGGTCTCGTCCATGCAGTACTTGTTCACGCCGACGATGGTCTTGGTGCCGACTTCAATCTGTCGCTGGTACTGGTAGGACGCTTCCGCAATCTCTCGTTGCTGGAAACCCGTCTCGATGGCGGCGATGACGCCGCCCATCTCGTCGATTCGACGGATGTAGTCCATCGCATCGGCCTCCATGCGATCCGTCAGCGACTCGACGAAGTACGAGCCGCCGAGAGGATCGACGGCGTGAGTCACTCCCGACTCCTCGGCGATGATCTGTTGGGTGCGGAGGGCGACGGTGACCGCCTCATCGGACGGCAACGCCAGCGCCTCGTCGTAGGAGTCGGTGTGGAGGGACTGCGTTCCGCCGAGGACCGCAGCCAGGGCCTGGATAGTGACCCGCACGATGTTGTTGTGGGGCTGCTGGGCCGTCAACGAACAACCGGCCGTCTGCGTGTGGAACCGACAGAGCAGGGATTTCGGATTCTTCGCGCCGAAGCGTTCCTTCATCTCGCGGGCCCAGATTCGTCGGGCCGCCCGCATCTTGCAGACTTCCTCAAAGAAGTCGTTGTGAGAATTGAAGAAGAACGATAGCCGCGGAGCAAACGAATCGACCTCCAGTCCCCTGTCGATGCCCGCCTGCACATACGCCAGACCATCGGAGAGAGTGAATGCCAGTTCCTGGACCGCTGTCGAGCCCGCCTCGCGAATGTGATAGCCGGAGATCGAGATCGTGTTCCACTGCGGCACGTGCCGTGTGCAGAACTCCATCATGTCGGTGATGATGCGCATGCTCGGGTGGGGCGGATAGATCCACTCCTTCTGCGCGATATATTCCTTGAGGATATCGTTCTGGAGTGTGCCGCGGAGTTTCTCGAACGACACACCCTGCTTCTCTGCCACGCCGAGATACATCGCGAAGATGACCGCAGCCGGCGCGTTGATGGTCATCGAGGTCGAGACCTCGTCCAGCGGGATGCCGTCGAACAACCGTTCCATGTCCTGGAGCGAGTCGATGGCGACCCCCTCCCTGCCGACCTCGCCACAGGCCAGGGCGTCGTCGCTGTCCCGCCCCATGAGCGTCGGCAGGTCGAAGGCGACGGAAAGCCCCCCCTGTCCGTGATCGAGGAGGTACTTGAATCGTTCGTTGGTCTCCCCTGCCGAGCCGAACCCGGCGAACTGCCGCATCGTCCAGAGGCGGCCTCGATGCATCGTGGGATGGATCCCGCGGGTGTACGGGTACTCCCCGGGGAAGCCCAGTCGATCCGTGGGGTCCCAGTCGTCGCCGAGATCTTCCTGGGTGTAGAGCCGCTCGATGGGGAGGCTGGAGACGGTCGAGAACTCGATGTCCCGTTCTCCGCCTCGTTTCAGAGCCGGGTCGAGGGTTTTCCGATCCCACTCCGCGCGACTGCGGCTTCGTTGAGAGCCTGCAGGCGGTTTCTTTCCGTCGTCGCTCATCGTCACGTCTCGGATCGGTCATTGACCGGACAGACCTTCGCGCACCGATCTCCCCGGATTGGGTCACAGTTCGCATAAGTCGTTTGATTCCCGAACGTTATCAGTGCTCAGGGGGAGGGTCAAGAACGACCGTTACCGCTCCGTCTCGATGAGGCCGAAGTTTCCATCGTCCCGACGATGAAGGACAGAGATCCGGTCGGAGTCCAGATCGCGGAAGACCACGATCTCCTCCTCTCCGGACTCCAGCAACACGGCCGCATCCTCCGCGGACATCGGGCGGGTCCGATACGGTGCGCCGGGCACGATTCGAGACAGCCGAGCGGCCGGCTCAGGCTCCGCCGAGGCCTCTGCGCCGGCGTTGGCCTCGATGGTTGCCGCGATATCGGGGTCACGATGCCCCCTGCGATGCTTATGATCCGTCAGCTTTTCCTTGTACTTGCGTGCTTGCCGCTCGAGCTTCTCCACGACGTCTGCAATGGCGGCATGGGGATCGTCGGTTTCAGCGCTGCCGGCAAGGAACGCGTGTCCGGAGCGCACGTGGATCTCGGCCGTGTGACGATGTTTTTCAGCGCCGAGGACGAGATGGACATCCAGCGATTCCTCGAGGAGACGTGTAAGGCGGCGCAGCTTTTCTTCTGTGAACTCGCGAATGCCCTTGTCGATCTGGATATGGCGACCGGTGATTTCCAACTGCATGCGGTAATCCTCCCCCGAGGCGTCCCTAGCGGAACGCCCGTTTTCGTTGGCTGGACGACGGAATTCTCAGCTCCTCACGATACTTGGCGACGGTGCGCCGTGCGATCTGCAATCCCTCTTCCTTTAGCAGCTTGACGACCGCCGAATCCGATAGCGGCTTCAACTCATCTTCGGCGGCGATGATCTTCCGGATCTTCTCTTTCACGCTGAGCGACGAAATGTCATCGCCGCCATGTCGGCTGGAGATGCCGCTGTGAAAGAAGAATCTCATCTCGAACACGCCCCGGTGGGTATGCATGTACTTGCTGTTGACGACACGCGAGACGGTCGACTCGTGCATGCCGATTTCATCGGCCACATCCTTGAGCACCAGCGGCCGCATACGATCGATGCCATAGTCGAGGAATTCCTTCTGGAACTTCACGATCGCCGTTGCCACCTTGAAGATCGTTCGCTGCCGCTCCTCGATACTCTTGATGAGTCGGAAGGCGGAGCGGAGCTTGTTGCGAACGTACTCCTTCGTCTCCGTGCTGGCCTTCTCGGCCGAGCCGGCAGCCACCATTTTCCGATAGACCGGGCTGACCCGCAACCTTGGAAGACCATCCTCGTTGACCAGGATTTGATACTCGTCATCGATCTTCACGACGTAGACGTCCGGCACCACGTAACGACTGTCTTCGGAGCTGTACTTCTGGCCTGGTTTGGGATCCAACCCACGAACGATCTCCAGTTCCGCCTGCAGATCCTCCATGTCGATTTCCAGGGCCGCCGCCAGCTCCTTGAATCGGCGATTCTGCACCTTGTCCAGATGCTCGCGAACGATGGTCTCGGCGGCGGTTCCTTCCTGGCCGAGATGATGAAGTTGCAGGACCAGGCATTCAATAAGATTGCGGGCGGCGACGCCGACGGGATCGAACGCTTGAATCAGCTGGAGGGTCGCCTCGACCTCTTCCGAAGAGCTGTCGGTTAGCTGCTCGATCTCATCGACGCTTGCCCGTAGAAGACCGTCCTCGTTGATATTGCCGATGATGGCTCGCCCGATCTCCTTCTCGGTCTCGGAGGAGGTCGAGAGATCAAGTTGCCAGGTCAGGTGTTCCGAGAGACTCGGCTTCTCGCTGAGGGTGTTCTCGAAGGTCGGAAGATCGTCACGGGTCTCGAGGGGCGCCTTCGGGACGTAGTCGCGATCTATCTCCTGGAAGTAGGACTCGTAATCGATCTCCGAGTACGGGTCGTCGGCGGATCCATCCTCGGCACGGTTGTCTTCGGCGGGAGTCTCCGGAGCGGTCTCTCCGGTACCGGCATCCAGTTGCGCCTCCTCGAGAACCGGATTCTCAAGGAGCTCCTGCTGGACCTCGTCGACAAGCTCCAGCTTGGACATCTGGAGTAGCTTGATCGCCTGCTGCAACGACGGTGTCATCACCAGTCGCTGGCTCATCTTGACGCTAAGTTTTTGCTCGAGGGCCATCGCGTGCGTCACTCAGGCTTGCACTAGTGCAGCTTGAAGTTGTCTCCGAGATATACCCTACGGACCTCTGCATCGGAGGCCAATTCCGCGGGGGTTCCGTGCCTAAAAATCTTTCCCTGACTGATAATATAGGCGCGTTCCGTGATCTGTAAAGTCTCACGCACGTTGTGATCCGTAATGAGGACTCCGAGCCCTTTTTCTTTCAATTGCACCACGATGCGTTGCAAATCTGAAACTGCGATAGGGTCGATTCCCGCGAACGGTTCATCCAGCATCATGTAATCGGGGTCGCTGGCCAACGCCCGTGCAATCTCGGCACGTCGACGTTCGCCGCCGGACAATGCATAGCCGGGCGAGCGGGCGATTCGTTCCAGCCCGAATTCCTGAAGCAGCGAGTCGCAGCGGGCCCGTCGTTCTTCCCGTGAGAGAGGGCCCATCTCCAGAACGGCGAGTAGGTTCTCCTCGACGGACATACGACGAAAGATGGATGCCTCCTGGGGGAGGTAGCCGACGCCGCGACGTGCACGCAGATACATCGGCAGGGTCGTGATGTCCTTGCCGTTCAGGGTGACCCGACCTCCGTTTGGCGGAACGAGTCCCAGGATCAAATGAAATGACGTCGTCTTGCCGGCGCCGTTCGGACCCAACAGGCCCACCACTTCACCCTTACGGATCTCGATCGAGACGCCATCGACGACCTTGCGACCGCCGAAACTCTTTTCGAGGTCGTGGGCCGAGAGACCCTCCATTAACCTGGCTCCCCTGTTCGGATACTGCCGTGATCCGAGTCGCCCGAGTCGACCTCGAGCTGACCGGAGTCCAATCGATAGCGTAACACCCGTGCACGGCTTTCCCCGGCCCCAACCTGCGTGACCGTTGCCGGCGTCGTATCGCCGTAAAGGACGATCGTCTCATCGGCCGGAACGTAGACCAGCCGGTCGGCATTTCCGTGGATCCACTCCTCGTCTTCCCCTTCGTCCGATGGACGTCGAAACTCGAGGCGGACCGCGCCGAGCCCTCGAATCTCCTCGATGCCCCCATCCTCCAGTAGGTCGGCCTCCAGTCGTGTCGTCTCCACCCAGCCCTCGGTGAGCCGGACACGGACGTGACCCTCGTACACCGCACGACGTTGCGCGTCGCTGAAATTCAGCGTGTCGGCCACGATCTGGATGAAGTCCTCGGCGGCGGTGCCCGGCTGATCCTCCCGGCGAGGGAATCGACTCGAGACCCGCTCGCTTGCGTGCAGTGTGCGCGCATCTCGCTGAAGCGTGACCGTCTCTGCTGACAGGTTTCGTTCGCCCTGCCACGCGCGAACGGTCCCGCGGAACGTTGTCACGCGGCCGTGGTCCTTCCCCTCCATCGTCTCCGAGACGAAGTGGATCGCTTCTGCGGTGTGAAACATCCCCTGCAGTGGACCTGCCTCCTCGCCCGCAGCGGTCGGGAGTACGGTTGCTTCGACCTTGCCGCTTGCATCCAGGAAGCTACCGGTCGAATCGGTTCGAATCTGCACCGCCGCGACTTCCAATCGTTCGCGGGTCAATCTTGCCTTGCGACGGGGGGTACCCCACAGAATGATCTGCATCCGATCATCGCCATCGCGTAGGGTCGCACGGGACGCGGAAGCCTCCGCGCCACCGCCCTTGAATCGAACTTCCCCGCTGGCCTCGGCACCCAGCAGGCCACCCTCTGCGTCGGCCTCGGCCTGGAATCGATTGCAGCGCAACCAACCCCGCCCATCGGCCAACGCGCCCTGAACGACTACGGTGCCGGTCGCGCCGAGGGCCCAGCGGATCCCCTGGTCGGTGTCGGTTCGTCGAATCGTTTCGATGTCGTCTCCGTGGATCGAGTGCGCACCCAGCGTCAGCTCTGCGCTGCCACGCATATGCACCCGCTCAGGCGCACCGCTGCGGTCCCAGTCCGCCTCGAGCTCGTCCCCGGCGGTTCGCATCGGAGCATCGTTCTCCTTGGAGAACTCGGCCTGGACGGCGCCCTGGGCCCGGATCCAACTCAGGCGTCCGTCCTTGCGCAGAAATCTGGCGCGGTCGGCCTCGAAGCGGTCACCGCTGGGACCCTCGATCCGGACGTCACCGACCAACTCCGCATCGTCGAGCCCATCGAAGAGCAACGCCTGTCGTGCCTGCAGTCGGGTGCCGTCGTCTCCGGTGAGATCGAGATTCTCGAATCGTGTGGGCTGACCCTCCAGGCCGTAGACCAGAGCGCCGGCACTCCCGCCGACGTTGCCCGCTTCGATCACGACGGCATCGTCGGCCCACGCCTCGCCCGCCGCCTCATCCACTCGGAGGTCCGGAATCCGCAGTGTCAATCCGTCCCGAAGGTCACGGAACACAACCCGCCCCTCGAAATCGATCCGTCGTGCACCCGGCGGGCCGCTCAGGACACCTCGGTCGGCATCGATCTCGACCGGCTGCTGCTGATCGCGACGATAGAAGGTGAAGTTTCGGATCTGGACGAAGTGCAGACGACCCTCATCCGCCTCGACAAGCTCTCCGACGAAGGCGCTGAGTTTTCGGGTGCCGCCCACGGTCTCGACCCATTCGACGCCGGTGATGACTCTCTCGTCGGAGTTGTCGCGTTCAATCTCGGGCTTGGTCGCATCGTCGACCGCCCGAAACTCGACCACGAGCCACACCACAAAGAGCACGAGGAGGGCGGGTAGGACGAACTGTAGGATCCTGAGACGACGCAAGGGTCAGCGACCCTTGAAAGAGGCCTTCCGCTTTTCGAGAAACGCGGTGGTCCCCTCCTGCATGTCCTCGGTGGCGAAACATAGACCAAACAGGCTGGACTCGAGCCGCATCGCCTCGTCCTGCGAAGTCTCGGCGCCCGAGATCACCGCCTCGAGGCAACGAGAGACCGCCTGGGGGCCCATCTTCAACAGCCCCTTGGCGTACTGCTCGACCGTCTCGGTGAGCTCCGCCGCGGGCACGACCCGATTGGCGAGGCCGATCCGGTGGGCCTCGGTGGCGTCGATCATCTGCCCACGGAGAATCAGGTCCAGCGCATGACCGCGACCCACGATGCGTGGAAGTCGAATGGTTCCACCGGCGCCGGGCATCAGACCGAGGCCGACTTCCGGTTGTCCGAAGCGTGCGTTCTCCGCCGCGATGCGGAGATGACAGGCCAGCGCCAGCTCACAACCGCCGCCCAACGCAAATCCGTTAACCGCGGCGATCACCGGCTTCGGGGAACGCTCGATCCTCGCGAGGACTCGCTGAAGGAACCCGGAGAATCGCTGCGCCTCCGCCGGATCCATCGACGCCATCTCGGCGATGTCGGCACCGGCCACGAACGCCTTCTCACCACTTCCGGTGATCACGAGGACGCCGACACTGCCGTCGTCGATGGCATCAGCGACGGCCGCGTCGATCTCTTCCATCACCCGCCGATTTAAGGCGTTGAGCTTCTTTGGGCGGTCGATTGTTAACCAGCCGATGTGTGAATCAATCTGAATCTTGAGGAATTCGAAGGCGGCTTCAGACATCGTGTTTTCCGTCCGCACGGTTTGGATACTTCTTCTCGTGAGCACGATAATCGCGCCCTTTCAATTTAAGGATCTCACACATCTCGCTGAGTCGCGAAAGAAGCGGATCGCCGAGCCGATCTTGTAGCGATGTCGGAAGGTCTCTTCGGTCCGAACTGGGAACCGAATGTTCCTTCGCCCATGTGAGGTTTGTCGTGATTATTACCAGGCGTTCGTCGTTGTAACGCTGCGCGATTATGTCGTGCAGTACGTCTTTGCCCCAATGGGTGGTCCGGCCGGCACCCAGATCGTCAAGGACTAACAGGTCGCAATCCAAAACCGGACGCAAGACCTCTGCCTCCTTAACCCCGCCATCGTCAAATGTCGCCTGGAGTGCTTTGAAGAGTGCACGCTGTTCATAAAAAAGAACCGTTTGCTTGTAGCGCTCAACAACCTCACGCGCCATGGACACGGCTAGATGCGTCTTGCCAGTTCCGGGAGGCCCCATCAACAGCATTCCCTGCTTCTGCGAGAGGAATCCATCGACCCAACCTTGGCAAAGATGGAGCGCAGGCGCGAGCGTTTCGTTGGAAGGCTCGAACGAATCAAACCTGCAATGCGCGTAGCGCTTCGGGATTTTTGCGCGCCGCAGGAGCTTATCGGCGAGACGCTCCTTCTCACACTCGCAGCGCACCGAGTTGATCACGCCGCCATCCGCGGTGCTCAGCGCGAATCCCGTTCCGTTGCAGATGGGGCACTCGGACGCCAAAACTGCCTCGTCCTAGTTCAGGTAACCACGTAGCTGCTGACACTTGTGCGATCGATGCAATTTCTCGAGGGCCTGCGCCTCGATCTGCCGGATCCGCTCTCGGGAGAGATTCAACATCTCGCCGATCTCCTTGAGCGTCTTGGGATCCGAGCCGTCCAGCCCGAATCGTTGGCGGACCACCCGTTCCTCTTTGGGGTCCAATTCGGTCAGGGCATTACGCAGGAGTGTCTTCAGTGAATTGCGGAGAAGGACGAAGTCTGCCGAGGGCATCGTCTCTTGCTCGATCTTGTCGGAGAGATGGAAATCGTGTTCCTCGTCGATCACCGCCGAGAGCGAGATATTCTCGTCCGCGACCAGCAGCAGGTTGGTGACATCCTTGACCGGAACTTCCATCCGCTCGGCGATCTCTTCGGTCGATGGGATGCGCTTCAACTCGATCCGCATCTGCGACTGCGCCTTGCCGATCCGGTAGAGCAGGTTGGCCTGTTTCTGCGGGAGACGGAAGGCGCCGCTCTGATCGGAGAGGGCGTGGATGATCGCCTGCCGGACCCACCAGACGGCGTAGGTGATGAACTTCACACCCTTGTCCGGATCGAAACGCTTGGCCGCCTCGATCAGGCCGATATTGCCTTCATTGATCAGATCCAGGAAGGAGAGGCCGCAACCTCGATAACGTTTTGCGTACGACACCACAAACCGCAGATTGGCCTCGACCAACCGACGCAGGGCCTTGGCGTCGCCCTTGGCGATCTTGCGGCCGAGATCCTTTTCCTCCTGGGGAGTGATCCGCGTAAGCCGCGAAATCTCCTTGAGGTACTTCTTCAGGGACTCGGAACTCGCAACCCGCGGTTCTTCGCGTTTCTCTTCCATGGTTCCTTGCTGAAAGCGAGCGGCAGTATAACACCTGCCGCAACGTGGAACGGGAGCCACCCGAGAGGGTGACTAGCGGATTTTCACCCGGATGGGGCCCGGTTTTGGGTTGCGTGTGCGCGGAAGCGTGACCTGGAGCAGGCCGTTCTCGAAAGCGGCGTCGATCTGGTCGCGATCGGCGTCGGCGGGAAGGTCGATCCGTCGCATGAATCGTCCGGATGAGCGCTCGACCCGATGGAAACGTCGGCCGTCGGCCTCTCGCTCGGCCCGACGCTCTCCCTCGACGACCAGCTGCTCGCCATCGATGCGGAGTTCGATCTGGTCCTGCTGTAGGCCGGGAAGCTCCAGGAAGACCTGGAACGTGTCGTCGGCGGCGAAGATGTCGGCCACAGGCGTCCAGTACTCGAGGCCGCCGTGGGCCTCGAACTCGGTCCTGGTCAGGGCATTCTCGAAGAGGTTGTTGAGCCGCTTTTGCACGCCGAGCATTTCGTCCAGCGGGTCGCGTTCCTTTTGAGCCATCCGTCGTCCCCATCCGACCCGTCTATCGACGGGGCAGCGATCTATCACCGGGCCCAACCGGGCGAGGCGAGCCCATGATAACGGAAAAGAGGCGGGCCTGCGGCCCGCCTCCCTTCGAAAGATCAGTTCTTCGACGATTCGGTGTCCACGACCTCCGCATCGATGACGTCATCGTCGTTGGATCCGTCGGTCGTCGCCCCGGCGTCACCGGAGGCCTCGGGGCCTGCGGCACCGGCGGCCGCTGCCTGGCTCTTGTACATCTGCTCGGCAAGACGATGGGACGCCTTCTCGAGAGCCTCGGATGTCTGAAGGATCTCGTCGGCATCCCCCTTCTCGAGCGCGGCCTTGGCGGCCGTGAGGGCGGTGTCGACTTCCGTCCGCTCGGCCTCGTCCAGTTGATCCCCGGCCTCACCGAGGCTCTTCTCGACGGAGTAGACCAGCTGGTCCGCCTTGTTGCGGGCATCGGCGACCTCGCGTGCCGTCTTGTCCTCCTCGGCGTGACTCTCGGCATCCTGAACCATCTGCTCGATCGAGTCCTTGTCGAGACCCGAGGATGCCGTGATCGTGATCTTCTGCTCCTTGCCGGTGCCGAGATCCTTGGCCGAGACGTTGACGATCCCGTTGGCGTCCAGGTCGAAGGCGACCTCGATCTGGGGAATCCCACGGGGTGCCGGCGGAATATCCGTCAGATGGAACTTACCGAGAGTCTTGTTGGAGTTCGCCATCTCGCGTTCGCCCTGAAGCACATGAACCTCAACGCTGGTCTGCCCGTCGGCGGCCGTTGAGAAGACCTCGCTCTTCCGGGTCGGGATGGTCGTGTTTCTGGCGATCAGCTTGTGACAGACCCCGCCCAGCGTCTCGATGCCCAGGGTCAACGGGGTGACGTCCAGGAGCAGGATGTCCTTGACGTCGCCACCCAGGACTCCGGCCTGGATCGCCGCGCCGAAGGCGACGACCTCGTCGGGGTTGACGCCCTTGTGGGGCTCACGCTTGAAGAACTCCGTCACCATCTCCTGGATCATCGGGATTCGGGTGGAGCCACCGACCAGCACGACCTCGTCGATTTCGCCGGGTTCGATTCCGGCGTCGGACAGGGCTTTTTCGCAGGGCTTCAGGGTTCGCTTCAACAGGTCGTCGACGAGCTGCTCGAAACGAGCGCGATTCAGCTTCAGCTGGAGATGCTTGGGGCCGGACGCGTCTGCCGTTATGAAGGGCAGATTGATCTCGGTCTCGGTCACGGACGAGAGCTCGCACTTCGCCTTCTCGGCGGCCTCTTTGAGGCGCTGAAGTGCCATCTTGTCTTGCGAGAGGTCGATCCCCTGCTCACTCTTGAACTCACCGACGATCCACTCGATCAGGCGCTGATCGATGTCGTCGCCACCCAGGTGGGTGTCGCCGTGAGTCGCCTTGACCTCGACGACGCCCTCACCGACCTCGAGGACCGATACGTCGAACGTACCTCCACCGAAGTCGAAGACGACGATCGTCTCGTCCGTCTTCTTGTCCAGCCCGTAGGCCAGCGCTGCAGCCGTCGGCTCGTTGACGATCCGCTCGACCTGCAACCCGGCGATTCGCCCCGCGTCCTTGGTGGCCTGACGCTGCGCGTCGTTGAAGTACGCCGGTACCGTGATGACGGCCTGCGTGACTTCTTCACCGAGATGGGCCTCGGCGGCCTCTTTGAGCTTGCGAAGCACCATCCCCGCGATCTCCGAGGGCGGATAGTTCTTGTCCTGGATCTTCACGACGACGTCGCCGTTGTCGGCGGCCTCCACGTGATACGGGACCATCTTGATCTCGTCTTGCACCTCCGCAAACTTGCGACCGATGAATCGCTTCGTGGAGTAGATCGTGTTCTCGGGGTTGGTGATCGCCTGCCGTTTGGCGACCTGCCCGACCAGTCGCTCACCCTTGTCGTTGATGGCGACCACCGATGGGGTGATCCGGTTCCCCTCGGGGTTCGTGATGACGGTGGCCTTCCCGGCCTCCATGACGGCGACCACCGAGTTGGTGGTGCCAAGGTCGATTCCGATGATTTTTCCCATGACTTGGTCTCCGAAATGGCCCCGCCGGGGCCCAAAATTTTCTCGATGGCGGCGGGTTAAGACGGCCGAAATGGGCTGTCAAGCCCGTGGGGACGGCAAAAAGTAGATCCGCGGCGGAAAGGCGGGTTATTCGTCGTCCTGCCCGACACCCATCATCATCCGCTGGGTGGGGGTGAAGCTCCGAGAGAACGTCAGCGTCGGGCTGGGCTCGCCGTCGGCGTCCATCCCGAAGATCTGGAATCCGCCGTCGGACAGCCGGTAGCCGTAGAGGCGTCCCCAGGGGTCCGAGAGGGCGTACTCCGGGAGGTAGCCACCGACGGCCAGGAGTTCGAGACTCTCGGGGAAGGTGCCCGCATCGAGATAGAAGACCTGCAGGGCCTCGTCAAGACGATCGACCCGTGCCTGAGAGGCATAGGCGCGGAGTTCGCGGGAGGCGGTGTCGCTCCCCGTCAGCCGCCAGGGAGCCAGGGGGTTGGAGGACAGGCTCACGAGCCCGATCAACGCGGCTCCGAAGACCACCGTGAGGGAGACGACGACAAACAGTTTCTGCAGGAGCCCGGCCGGCTTCTTCGGGATGTTGGCCGCCGTCGGCTTCTCGACGACTTCGACCAGGCTGCGAGTCATCAGGTCCGAGAGGATCCTGAAGGTGTCGAACTCTCCCAGCGTCGAACGGTCGTTGACCTCCCCGACGGTGCGAACTCCATCGACCAGCAGCAGAACTTCTTGCTCCTCGCCGGAGAGCTGCAGGGCGTCGACGGGCTTCTTCGCGGCGGCCGCCGCTCCATCGGGATCGAAGGCCAGATCGATGTCGAAGTCTTCCTCGACCATCGCCGTCATCCCGAGGTCGAGATCTTTAGCCGCCTCGGTAGGACGCAGGATCATCTGGTCGTTTTTGATTCGACGCTCGATGATCGGCCACTCGTCGATCATTCGCGCGCCTTCCATCAGGATGGTCTCGGCGCTAATCGGTGCGAAGTGTTTGCTGTCGTAGTCGATGTCGTCGGCGGTCTTGAACGAATAGCTGCCGACGCGCCAGCGGAAGAGTCGATAGACGATCTGGAGCGACTGCACGCGCAACGCCTCGACGAGGTCGTCTTCGTCGATCAGCTCCCGTCGGACCAGGACGTAGCCAAGCCGTTGGAGTGTCTTCTTCTGAACCGCCAACGATTCCTGAAGCTGTTTCTCGGTGATGCGGCCGGTCCGCACGAGCACGTTACCCAGTAGCGTCTCGACGCCGCAGGCTCGGAGATCGGCGCCAACGACGTGACCATCGAGGAACTTGACGGCGACGCCATCCTCCCCGTTGTCCAATTCGAGGACGCCGGTCTTCCTCTGGATGCCGATAAGCTGGAAGATGTCCGCTAGACCGAAGTCTCCGATCGTGCCTTGCAGGGCCATCTATGCGACCCCCCGTCGTCGGCGACGCACATTGGCACCCAGCCAGATCGAGACCAGCCCGACGATCCCGACGAGCGCCAGAGGCTGAACCGTGAAGACGGCGGGCAACGACGCGGTGCCAAGAAGATCGAACCGAAGATCCAGGTTCAGAAGTGCACCGAGTGGCTGAAGGGCGACCGGTTGCCAGGCAAAGAAGAAGACGAACCACGCGACTACCAGCGCGAAGCCCAGCAACGTGTGACCGCGGAGTAAGGCTCCCATTCCCGGCAGGAACCAGGAGAGCGCCTTCCGTGCGCTACGGGTCCAACGCTCATGGCGTTCGACTTCGTAGAGCTTGAGGGACTTCGCTTCGGGTGCCAACCCATCGCCAAGAACGAACAGATGATGACACTGGCTGCAATACTCGTGACCCTCGCGACCACTCTTGCAGTACAGGCAGAAGGGTCCACCGCATCGGATGCAGCGGCGTGCGACCGACTCCGGGTCACTGAAGAACGTGAGCGCCGCGAAGAGGCCGAGGAGCAGGATCGAGACGATGGTGATCGGATTCAAGAACTGTCGGGTCAGCCACGAGCCCCTGGGCGGTTCCTCGCCGGCCCAGGCGCGGGGCTTGCGCCCTTCAAGTGCGGCACGCCAGACCGATCCCGTCTCCAGGTCCGCGTCCAGAACGGTCGATCGTTCGCCCGTGTCGCCGGAGGCGATCTGCATGATCGCCGCCACTTGCTTCGAGTCGATGGCGCGAGCCTTGGCCAGCGATTCTCTTGAATCGTCAAAGTCGAAGGCCTCGGATTGAGCCAGGTGACGATTGAAGTATGCCAACGCCATCTTCGGCTGCACCTCGATGGCATGGTTGTACTGGGCGATGGCCTCCGAGAACTGACCCGTGGTGTAGAAGATGTTGCCCACGTTGACGTAGGCCTGCTCGAGGGTCGGGTCCAACTCCAGCGCGCGACGATAGGAAGCGAACGCCTCCTCGAAGTAGCGACCGTTCTTGTACAACCCCGCCAGGAGGAACTGATAGACCGGGTCCTCGGGATAGGACTCGGCCAGAGCCTCGATCTCGAGGATGCGTTCCGGCGAATAGGCGCCGTCCGCGGCACCCACGGTGTGCTGGACGACCGGATCCGAGCTCATGCCGTACAGGCCGACGATGACCCGATAGGCCGGTACGCTCAACGCCAGCAATAGAACAAGAACGACGGCGGCGATGCGTTCGCCCCGCTTCATGAATCGATAGCAGGCGGCGATCCAGTACAGGATCATCCAGCCGGCGGCGAACCACAGCACCAGAGGTGCCAGCAGGACCGCCCAGCCGAGCGGCCGCGACCAATGCGCGGGCATCCGCTGAACCACCCACTCCTCGACCTCGTGCCTGAAGGGAATCTGGTAACGGAACACCATCGTCAGGCCGAAGACCACGCCACTGACGAGGACTGCGATCAAGAGCAGGAACGCCATCCGATTGAGCAGACTCAGATCCCCCACCGATCGAACCACGGCCGCGCGTTGCGCACGGAACCAATCGCCGATCGCGGCGAGATGGTCCCCGCGGTTCCAGTGGACTGCAGCCCGTGCTCGATGGATCTGAGGGTGCCCGGCGTCAAAACTCTCCGCCAGCTCCAGGGTCGCCATCGCCTGATCGAAGTTCCCCTCCTGGATCCAGCGTTCGGTCTCGCGCAGCAACGCGCCGGAGAGCTTGGAGAGTTGATGGACTCCCTCCTCGTCGGAGAAGCTACCGATCTGGACGCCCATCGCGGCGGCGTCTTCGAAGCGCCCGTCGGCGGAGAGCGCCTTCCTCTGGAACCACAGAGAATCCAGGCGGGTCTCGAAGGATTGAAAATCGAACGAACGCTTGGCCGACTCGACACGGGGAGTCGGAATATCGATGGATGGGTTGGGCTTGCCACCGAGGCGGATGACACCGGTCTCAACTTCCTGAGCGAAAGAGAGCCCGGCGGTGGACATCAAGCAGACCAGGAGTGACAACTGCAGGATTCTTCGACAGCGCGCTGCCGAAATTCCGCACCAGACCCGCCGGGCGGTCGTCACTCGATTGTCCCCTTCATGCCTCGCGCGAGAAAATTGCCGTGAGGCTGCGGGGACGGGCGATCAGGGCTCCGAGTCGGGACTCGGGGTACCCTTGCGCGCCACGAAGAGCATCCGCAGCTGGTACAGCATTCGCTCCAAGAGCCCTTCTTCCTGGGGACTGAGATTGCCGCGGCACCGGATGCGAAGTAGATCGAGCAGATCGATCTGAAGAGCGGCCTGCTCGAGATTCACTTCCGGTTTGCCCGACCCGGGATACGGGATCTCTCCGAGGAAGATCAGTGCCGGTTGTGCCATGGCATTGATCAACATCGTAAAGTCCACGCCTTCCGGTTCGTCCAGCGATCGATGTTCGAATCCGGGTGTGTCGGTCTCGGACGCCTCAACCGGTTCGCTGGAATCCTCCCCTGAGGGTTTGGACGAAGATTCTTCCTCGCTCTCCTCCAACGCCTCCCGGAGCTTCCCGTCCGGGGTGAAGAGCCTACGATCCGTGACCTTGATCTCGGAACCGGCTTCCTGGTTTTCGCTACCGCGGGTCCGTTCACGATCTGCCATTTCCATCCCCGAAATTCGCCCGAAACCGGAGAGATTCCGGTGTCGGTGAGGATGGTACCATTGCGCTTTCCGCCGTACCAAACGACGCGCCCTGGTCCTGGCGACGACCGATAGTCGACCCTGAATCACAAATCTGTGTCCCCGTCAGAGGCAAGTCAAGGAAGGGACGGAATCGATGGCTCCACCGGAAAAGTTTGAAAATCTGGTGGAAATCATGGATCGCCTCCGCTCGGACGACGGCTGTCCCTGGGACCGCGAACAGACCTTCGCGACCCTCCGTGGCTACCTGATCGAGGAATGCTACGAGGTGGTCGAGGCCCTGGACCGGGACGACTGTGATGCGCTCCGGGAGGAACTGGGCGATCTGCTCTTTCAGATCGTCTTTCTGGCGCGGATCGGAAAGGAACGCCAGGCGTTCACGGCCGCCGACGTCGTCCGCGGAATCTCAGAGAAGATGATCCGACGTCATCCCCACGTTTTTGCCGATGCCAAGGCCGAGACGTCCACCGACGTCCTACGGGCCTGGGAGGAGATCAAGTCCAGAGAGAAGGGTCCCACGAAGGAGGGAGCGGCGTTCCGATCGGTCCTCGATGGTTTGCCGGCTCCCCTGCCGGCCCTCCCCAAGGCTCAGCGGCTTGGCGATCGAGCGGCCCGCGTGGGGTTCGATTGGCCCGACGCGGCGGCTGTCATGCGTCAGGTGCAATCCGAGATCGCGGAACTGAATCAGGCGATGGAGTCCGGATCAAGTGACGATGTTCGTGAGGAGCTGGGGGATGTGCTGTTCTCGACCGCGATGCTGGCCCGTCACCTCGATGCCGATGCCGAAGCCTCTCTCGAGGCGGCCAACCGGAAGTTTCGCCGTCGTTTCCGTTGGGTCGAGCAACGGGTCAGAGAGTCCGAGCGCACGATCGATGGGTTGGACATGGCGTCCCTCGAGGCCCTGTGGCAAGACGCGAAGAAGGCCGAAGGCTAGCCGACGTCGATGACCCCGAGTCGACGGAATCGATCGTAGCGTCCCCGCACCAGCGCCTCTCCATCCAACGGCGTCAGCTCCGCCAACTGTCGCTCGAGGACGTCTCCCAGACGCCGCGCCTGTTCGACAGGATCCACATGGGCGCCTCCGGTCACCTCGGGAACGATCTCGTCGATGATGTCGAACTTCAGAAGGTCCTGGGCCGTTATCCCCATCGCCTCGGCGGCCTCCCGGTTCTTTTGCGGGTCCCGCCAGAGGATCGCCGCACACCCCTCGGGGCTGATGACCGAGTAGATCGCGAACTCCAGCATGTTGACCCGGTTTCCGACGCCGAGGGCTAGCGCGCCGCCGCTGCCCCCTTCGCCGGTGACCGTGGCGATGACCGGTACCGTCAGCTTGGCCATCTCTCGAAGGTTGAAAGCGATCGCCTCGGCCTGCCCGCGCTCTTCCGCACCGATACCGGGATACGCGCCCGGAGTATCGATGAACGTGATGATCGGGCGACGAAACTTCTCCGCGAGACGCATGGCGCGAATGGCCGTTCGATAACCCTCGGGGCGCGGCATCCCGAAGTTCCGCCGAATCTTCTCCTTGGTGTCGCGACCCTTCTGATGTCCGACCACGAGGACAGGTGTACCGCGAAACCGTCCGAACCCGCAGACGATCGCGGGATCGTCCGCATACTTACGATCCCCGTGAATCTCGCCAAACCCTTCGATCATCTGTTCGATGTAGTTCAGCGTGTACGGGCGTCGAGGGTGGCGAGCCACGAGCGTCTTCTGCCACGGAGACAGCGACGCGAAGATCGTCTCCCGCATGGAGGCCAATTGTCGTTGAAGCTCGATTCGCTGCTGTTCCGTCGCGTCGTCATCGCCGACACCGGAGAGAGATTCGATACGTCGCTCGAGGTCCAGGATCGGCTCTTCAAAGCTGTTTTCGCCCATGGACTCCTCTCGATCCGGCAACGGACCCAACAGGGATAATCGATGCTCCGCAGACCTGTCAAGCTTCACGGAAGCTCGTCGCCGCGAAGGCATCGTTCCAGCCGGTCCGGATCACTCGTGAGAAGAGAACGAAGCGAACGCGGAAACTCGTAGTTTCTCAAGATCGCGTCGCGTACGGTCGCACCACGCCGCGCAGGGATCAGGGCCAGGATGGCGACCCAGCGACTCTCAGGATCGGGCCAGCGCTCCGCGAGGAGGCGGAGAGCGTCCAACTCGGCCTCGGACGGGGCCTCGCACGCGAACAGCGGCTCCCACAGCCCGAACTGAACCAGCGTTTCCGCGGACGCGATGACCCGGGGACCTCGCCAGAGTAACTGTAGCTCTCTTGATCGACGGCTTGCGGAGATCTCGAAAAGCACACCTGCGGCAATCGCCTGTTGCATAGATTGGCGGAGAGCGTCGCTCGGACGCAATCCGAGACGGACGCCGTAGCGAGCCGCGCGAAGCATCCGTGTCGGGTCATCGAGCATGGATCGGTCGTGAAGGGCCCGCAGGGTTCGAGCCTCGATATCCGCCACGCCCTCGTGAGGATCGAGAAGTGCTCCCTCCCCGTTGGCGCGGCAGGCGATGGCGTTGATCGAAAAATCACGACGCGCAAGATCGTGTTCGAGTGAACCGGGACTGACATCCGGCAACGCCCCCGGTCTTGCATAGACCTCGCTCCGCGGCTGGGCCAGATCGACGATGCCGACACCGTCGACATCACAACGCGCGGTTCCGAAGCGTGGGGTGATGCGTTCGACGTTCATCGGGTAGGAAGACTCGAGGCGACGAATCACCGCTTCGATGTCGTCCTCGACGATGAGATCGAGATCCAGCGGTTCACGATCGAGCAGCAGGTCACGGATCGCACCGCCGACGAGAAAGCACCGCCCACCTACACCGTCGTCCACTCGATCGACGTCGCCGAGAAATGTTCGTTGGGTCGGTCGCAACCGCGCCAGCAACCGGCCGGCGGGTTGGTCACGCACGCGGATGAAAGTCCTTGTAGAGTCTCTTCAGGCGCTCGCGATTGACGTGGGTGTAGATCTGGGTGGTCGAGATGTCCGCGTGACCCAGCATCATCTGGACCGATCTCAGGTCGGCGCCGTTTTCCAGCAGGTGGGTCGCGAACGAATGACGCATGACATGCGGCGAGAGAGGTATGTCGATCTCCGCGAGACGACCATAACCCTTGATGATCTTCCAGAAGCCCTGCCGACTCAGTGACGCGCCAAGCCGATTGACGAAGAGACAGTCGGTGCGCTTGTCGTTGAGTAAAGCGGGGCGGCCCTCTGCCAGATAGCGTTGGATCGCGCCATCGGCCTGCCCACCCATAGGGACCACGCGCTCCTTCGAGCCCTTCCCCCAACAACGCAGATAGCCGGCGTCCAGATGCAGATCGCCTAGCCGCAGCGTCAACAGTTCGCTGACCCGCAGCCCTGTCGCGTAGAGAACCTCCAGCATCGCCGAGTCACGGAGCCCACGCGGGGTACGACGATCGGGAGCCGCCAGCAGGCCCACGACCTGTTCGCAGCTCAAGACCTTCGGCAGCGTGCGCCAGGTCTTCGGCGCCTCCAGATGTCTCGCCGGATCGTCGTCGATCACCTTCTCTGCACAGAGGTAGGCGAAGAACCGGCGTACGGCGACGACCCAACGAGCGACAGAGCGCGGTGAGCGGCCGTCGAGTCGCATGGCACGCATGGCCGCGTGAAGATCTTCCTTGGATGCGTCCTCCAACGGACGCTTCTTTCCCATGGAGTCGATCAATCGATTGAGGTCACTGCGATAGGCCGCAAGCGTGTTCGGCGCCAGACCCTTTTCCACGACGAGGTGGTCCAGGTATCGCTCGACGAGGGACTCCTTACGCGCCACGACCCTCGTCCCCTCTCCCGACGGACTCCAGCATCAAGGTGACCGGTCCATCGTTGACCAACTCTACATCCATCATCGCACGAAACTGCCCGCGTTCGACCCGCACTCCGAGATCCGCTATTGCCCGGGCGTAACGCTCGTACAACGCCTCGGCAACTCCGGGAGCGGCTGCCCGAGTATACGACGGCCGACGCCCCCGCCGGGTATCAGCCAGCAACGTGAACTGCGACACGACCAGGGCCTGTCCGCCGGAGCCGACCAGATCGTTGTTCATCTTGCCCTGATCGTCGGGGAAGATCCTCAGGTGGACGGTCCGTTCCGCCAATCGAACGGCGTCGGCCACGTCATCGCCGATTTCCACGCCCAGGAGCACGAGGATGCCGTGGTCGATGCCGGCGATCGTCGCCCCGGCAACCCGCACGCTCGCCGTTCGGACCCGCTGGATCAACGCTTTCATCGAGCTACCTCCCGCAAACCGCCCCCACGCCGGTTTCTGGGTCGAAACCCACGATCGGTTCTCTTCGGTTTTCCCCGTGCCAACGGTATACTATCGTCTTCCCATTCAGCCTGAACGTCGCACGGAGTCACTCATGGCAAGCATCAACAAAGTCATCCTGATCGGGAATCTTGGAAAGGATCCCGAGATCCGTTACACCACCGGAGGAACGCCGGTTGCCAACTTCACCATGGCCACGACGGAGCGTTGGTCGGATCCCTCGGGAGAGAAGAAGGAAAAGACCGAGTGGCATCGGATCGTGGTCTGGGCGAAGCAGGCCGAATTTGTCGGCGAATACCTCAAGAAGGGACGTCAGGTCTACATCGAAGGCTCCCTGCAGACGCGGGAGTGGACCGACCGTGACGGCAACAAGCGCTACACCACCGAAGTACGCGCGCAACGTGTGCAGGCCCTCGGCGCGCGCCCGGACGGCGCCAGGGCGGACGTGCCCGCTGCGGCCGGTGCGGCTCCCGCTGCAGGCTCGGGCGATGCGCCCGGCTACAGCGAAGACGATATTCCGTTCTAGAGTCCCGCTCTACGTACCCAGGAGACCGCTGGCTTCCTGCGCCGCGGCGGTTTCGGGGTACTCGTCCCGGATTCGTTTGAGATAATCGGTGGCCGTTTCGATCTGGCCATTCGCTCGAGCGATACGGGCCAACTCAAGAAGCGCAAGCTCCGGAGCAAGGGATCCGTCTGCCGTCAGTTGCTTCTCCAGCAGCGCCACCGCCTCGTCATCGCGGCCCGAGCGCATGTAGCACTCTCCCAGAAAACGAACCGCAGCGGCCATCAGTGTCTTTGGCTCGACCGTCGATGCCGTGAGCGGTTCGAGCAGCGCGATCGCGTCGTCCCGACGATCCGCTTCAGCCAGGGCGAGGGCCTGATAGTAGGTCGCCATTTTACCCGGAGCGCTGGAACCCGAAAGTTCCTTGAAATCCGCGGTGAGCGCCTCCAGGGCAGCGCCATCGACAAATCCGGATTGTTCCAGGTCGCCGTAAGTGTCGATAGCAACAGAGACCCGCGCGCGGGCATCCGCAAGACTTCGGTGCTTGAGCCAGAATCCCCCTCCGACCAGTGCCGCGACGACGACGACCGCACCGACGCCGATCAACAGCGTCTTGAGGTGCTCCTCGATCCAGTGTCCCAGCTCGAACGCCGCTTCCTTGATCTCGTCTTGCTTCAGCTCTTTTCTCGAAAGACCTTTCGCCATTTTCTCGCTCCGTCTCGACTGGTGGGCCTGGAGGGAGTCGAACCCCCGACCTTGACTTTAGGAGAGTCCTGCTCTATCCAACTGAGCTACAGGCCCATCCCGGCCGTTTTCCACAATGTGTTCATGAATCGTAACGCAAGAGGCTGAAGACCGGCTCCGGTTCCAGCCTCCCCCGCCCCGAAAGAAAATCCAATTCGGCGAGGAACGCGTATCCGTCCACTCTTCCACCGAGTGTCTTGACGAGGCGTCCTGCGGCGGACGCCGTGCCACCGGTCGCCAGGACATCATCGACGATGATCACACGCTCACCGGGTTCGACGGCATCCCGATGAATTTCGATCTCGGCCTCACCGTATTCCAGGGAGTAGGTCTCCCTCTCGGTGACATGCGGCAGCTTACCGACCTTTCGGACCATGATGATTCCGAGTTCCAGTTTGTGGGCCAGCGCCGCAGCGATCACGAACCCACGGGCCTCGATGCCGGCGATGGCGTCGATCGGTTGGTCACGGTAGCGCTCTACCATCTTGTCGATGGCGACGCCGAACGCCTTCCCGTCTCTGAAGAGCGTTGAGAGATCGTAGAACCGAATGCCCGGCTTCGGGAAATCGTCCACTCGACGAATCGATTTCTTGAGATCGGTCAGCAGCATCGGGTTCCCACAATGGTTCGCAACCGTTTTGGAGGCGCGGGGCATCCTACACACTCCCTTGGCGGGGCTGCAAGGAACCCAGCGCGTACAGCACGATTGCCGCCGCGGCATGGACGGAATACGAGTCGATGGCGTCCCCCATCGGAATACTGAGACGATGCTCGAGTCGCTCGATGAGTGTCCTGGGGAGTCCCTGGGACTCTGACCCCATCCAGACGGCCCAGGACGCGGTCGGCACGGGAACGTCGGGCAGAGGCGTGCCACCCCGTGAGACGGCCCCGTACGAGACGATCTCGTGCGCCTGAAGAAGGTCCAGGACCTCGGTCGCCTCGGGAACGCGGACGATCGGAATTCGAAACACGCTTCCGCGAGAGACACGGACGGCTCGTGGATGGAACGGGTCCGTCCCACCTACCGCGACGACCCCGGTGATACCTGAGGCCAGCGCGGTTCGTATCAATGCGCCTGCGTTTCCGGGATCCTCGAGCTGGCTGCAGACGAGGAGTCGAACCGTACCGGCCTGCACAAGCTCTCCGATCTGTGGCGCCGGAGGAATCGGCATCAACCCCAACAGTTCGCCCTGCCCCCTTGCCCCGACCAGACGCTGAAGGGACGATTCGTCAAGGTCGACGATCGGGATGCCCCGTTCCTCGAGTCTCGCAACAAGAGCCTGTCGAGCCTCGTCGGTGTCACGCCTTGCGGCTGCACCGATGAATACCGCAACCGGTTCTTGACCTGCGCGGAGTGCACGCTCGTGAAGACGCCAACCCTCGATGACAAACCGACCCGACGCATCGCGCCCCCGAGGCGTGTAGGCCCGCTCGAGTTCCGCCAGCCAGTTCCGTTGCTGAGGTTTGGGAGACATGATCCGGTAAGAGGATTTCAAGTTTGGTCGGGGCGAGAGGATTTGAACCTCCGACCCCCTGCACCCGAAGCAGGTGCGCTACCAGGCTGCGCTACACCCCGACCCTCTTGAATCCCGCAAATAGTACCAACATGAGGGCCCTGCTGCCAATCCAGCCGATCCCCTTACCGTCTAGAGCCGGGCCAGCAATAGCATGCCACCGATCAACAGGATGCTGAAGATCACGGTCAACCATCCCAGGTGACGCTCGAGCCACGGCTTCACCGTGGGACCCAGAACGCGGATCAGTCCACCGACCAGGAAGAAGCGACTGCCTCGTCCGATGATCGATGCCAGCACGAACACCGGAAGCGGGATGCCGAAGACGCCGGCTGCGATCGTGAATACCTTAAATGGGATTGGCGTAAAACCGGCCACGAACAGTGAGACGAAAGCGTTGTCGGCATACATCGCTTGAACGTGCGCGAAGTTCGAGGGCGTCAAACCGAGCAGGCCTAGATGCTCGTACGCAAAGGGTTCGAGGCTTCCCCAGAGTCCCCATCCGATGGCGTAGCCGGCAAGCCCTCCGGTCACGGAACCCACCGTTGCGATCGCTGCGAAACGGAACGCGCGAAGAGGACGCGCGACCGACATGGCCATCAGTAGGACGTCCGGAGGAACAAGGAAGAACGATGCCTCGGCAAACGCCATGATGAAGAGAGCCGACTGAGCGTGACGATGTTCGGCCCACTTCAGGACCCAGTCATAGAGGCGTCGAATGAAGTTGGCGCGTGGCGGCGCGGATGCGGTCATTTGTCATACCCATATCGACCGATAAGCGGAACAAACCGACAGCCCCCGTGAACCTCCTCGATGAAGCGATCTCCCTCACGCGTCACGCGTGTCAGGATCTGTTGTCGCGACGACGCCGGATCGGCGACGGGAACCACAAGATGGCCACCGTCGGCCAACTGCGACAGGAGGGGCTCAGGAACGGACGGCGACGCGGCGGTCACCAGAATTCCGCGGTACGGGGCAAACTCACCCCACCCATACGTTCCGTCAAAGATCTTGAAGTGAACATTTTCGATTGAGAGTTCGCGAAGGGTCCGTCGCGCCCTCTGCGACAGGGCCGCGATGCGCTCGACCGTGAACACCCTGGAGAACAGATGGGACAGGATCGCGGCCTGATAGCCCGACCCGGTACCGATCTCCAGGACATCGCCACCCGATCCGTCGGGTTCGAGTAGTTCCGTCATCCGCGCGACGATCCAGGGTTGGGAGATGGTCTGTGCTTCCCCGATGGGAAGCGATACGTCGTTGTACGCCTTGCCGGCCAACGCCTCTTCGACGAATCGCTCACGGGGGGTCTGGCCGATGGAGTCCAGCACGCGGCGACTGCGGATCCCCTTCTTGGCCAGATCCTGAACCAGGTGCCCGCGTCCGCGACTCTCCCTCGGGTTTGACACGACTACTCCACCGCGCCCGACCAACCGGCGAGAGAACCGAGCGCCTCGTCATGGGTCCAGTTGGTCGTCAGAGGTGAAAGGGAGGCGAAGCCCTCGGCGATGGCCCGATGATCCCCATCGGGCTCGTCCGTGGGCTTGGTGTCCGCCACGTCGATCCACAGTTTTCGATACTCGAACGGGCCATGGTCCTCCCGTGCCGTTGCCCGGTACTGGCGTCCGCCCTGGCGGGTCACACGAATTCCGTGGACCTCCCCCACCGGAACATTCAGGTTGAGCAACGTCCGCGATGGAAGGCCCTCGGTCAGCAGTCGCGGAACGAGACCGGCTGCGATCCTCGCCGCCGCCTCGTAGTCCGGTTCCGCCCCCGCTTGATAGTCGGAAGAGATCGCCAGAGCGGTGACGCCAAGTAGCGTCGCCTCCATCGCTCCCGCAACGGTTCCGGAATAGGTCACGTCGTCTCCGACGTTCAGCCCGCGGTTGATGCCCGAAAGAACCAGCGTCGGCAACCGGTCTGTCAACAACGTCGAGAACGCGAGATGCACACAATCGGTGGGAGTGCCGTCGACTCGGAACTGTGCGTTGCCAAGCTTCTGGACTGCGAGCGCTCGACCGAGGGTCAGAGCGTGGCTCGATGCACTCCGCTCACGATCCGGTGCGACGATCACGACCTCGCCGAAGGCGGCGACGGCGTCGGCCAGCGCATGAAGACCGGGCGCCGAAATTCCGTCGTCATTCGTCAGTAGGATTCGTGGGAGCGCTGCGGCAGAACTCACTGCGGCTGATCCCCTCGATTCCGGCAACGCGTGTCGTGTTCTGAATTCGGAAATTGGTCGGGGCGACTGGATTTGAACCAGCGACCACTTACACCCCAAGCAAGTGCGCTACCGGGCTGCGCCACGCCCCGACCCGAAACTACCCGAGCTAACCTACCCGACATCGCAGGGTGAGACATCCGTAGACATCTCCGATGACGGGTGCTGAATGTTAGGGAATGGCCGCGAACCCGTCAAGCGACGGGCATTCGGCCTCTTAACCCTTTTCGAGGATCTGCAGGAGTTGCTCGAAACGGGCGAACAACTTCTCGGAGCGCGCTTGATGATGGGCCGCTCGCCGGTCCGAGGCCTGCCGCAGGCCGTCAGCCTTGCGGAGTTTGGCATCCGCTTCCTGGACCAGGAGACGAAGATGGGCAATCTCCTCGATCGCGTCTTCATAGCGCTCTCGGGCGACTCCGGCCTCGCCGCCAAAGTCCAGTCGATCGTTTCCGCGCGAAGCCGCCGGCACCACGGTTGGGGATGTCTGGGACACGGGTTGCTTCGTCTTGGAACCCTTACCGGCGCGGGGGGTCGCCTTCTTGCCGGCGACCGTCTTGCCCTTGCCCTTCTTGCCACCCCGGGAGCTAAGCTCTTCCTCGATACAGGCACGCGCGCGGTCCAGGGTGTACTCCTCGTCATAGAGCAGTTGCTTGATGCGCATCACCAGCGCCACGTCCTGCCGTCGATAGAGACTCTGGCCGCCCCCTTTACGATCGGGTGCCAGTTGCGGAAACTCGCTTTCCCAGAATCGCAGGACGTACGGCTGCGTATCGGTGACCTGACACACCTCATTGATGCGAAAGAACTGTTTGTCCGGTATCGGGGTCATTTCCAACACGCCTCACACTATAAATCGGTCGATGGGGCCTGGGCAAGACCCGACTTGCGCTCCTCCGCTATTTGATGCTGCCCGGAGCATCCTTCAGGCCTTCCCGGCCGAAGTCGTCCTCGACCCGTACGACATCGTACAGCTCGGGAGTGGAGACCTCGAACAGGGTGCAATCCGTCACGGCGCGGAATCGGTGGATCGTCCCGGGCTCGATGTGGCGGGACTCGCCGGCGGTCAATCGTTCGACCCGTTCGTCGTCGCCCTGGCCCAGGACCAATTCCAGAGTTCCATCCTGCACGTAGAACGCCTCGTCCTTCTTCTCGTGGTATTGAAGGCTCAGCTGACTTCCAGCGGTGATGAAGAGCAGCTTGCCCGCGTAACGATCCGTGCAGATGAAACGAATCTCGTGTCCCCAGGGCTTATCGACCCGATCCATGGCATCCTCCTCAGATACTCAATAATCCTGATACGGTGACTCTCCGACGGGCGCAACGGAAACTGCCTCGGAGGCCTCCTGGGGCTCTCCGACAGCCTGTAATCGGCGACGGACCTCCTCGGCATCCGCCGCGCTTCCGAGCCCCGCGACGAACGCGGACATCCTGCCGACATCGACGGACGCCAGGCTCTCACGGAGACAGCCCAGGCTCTGAGGTCGAACGGAGAGCTCGCGAATTCCCAGCCCCATGAGCAGACCGGTCAGATCCGGATCGGCGGCCATCTCCCCGCAGAGCGATACCGGGATCCCGCGTCGTGCCGCGGCGGAGACCACGCTCTCCAGTAGCCGAATGACACCCGGGTGAGTCGGTTGGTAGAGATACTGCACGGCCTCGTTCCCACGATCGACGGCCAGCGCATACTGGATCAGATCGTTCGATCCGATGCTGAAGAAATCGGCTTCACGGGCGAGTTGTTCTGCCGCGAGCGCGGCCGCCGGAACCTCGATCATGACGCCGAGGGGAATCTCGTCTCGAATCGTCTCGCCCGCCTCACGCAGCTTCCTCGCCTCTTCGTCGAGGAGTTGCCGCACACGACGGATCTCGTCGACGAACGTGACGACCGGCAAGAGGATGCGTAGATCGCCCTCGCCCGCCGCGCGAAGAAGACCACGGAGTTGCGGTCGAAAAATGTCTGGCCGCTGGAGGCAGAGTCGAACGCCTCGCAACCCGAGGACAGGATTCCCGCCACGATCCTCAAGGACGTCGTGTAGATACTTTTCGCCGCCCAGATCGAACGTTCGAATCACGGCAGGATGAGGTGCACAGCTTCGAACGAGCTCGCGATAGGCGTCCTCGTGAATTCGATCGTCGGGGATCGACGGGGACTCGCTGATGAACAAGAACTCCGAACGATAGAGACCGACACCCGTGGCTCCGGCGCGTTTCACCGTCTCGAGCTGGGAGAGAAATTCGATATTCGCCCGAACGGTCACCTCCACTCCGTCGCGGGTCAAAACGACCGGGGCGTCCTGGCCACCCATCGGCTCGGTTTCTTGCTCCCGCCAACGCGCTTCACGATCACGGGCCGCGGTCAGTTCGTCGGGGCCCGGCTCCAGCCAGACCTCCCCGCCCTCTCCGTCAACGATGATCGTCTCGGCCGGGCGAACTCGGAGGCTGAAGTCGTGGAGGCCGACGACCGCGGGAACCCCCAACGCCTGCGCGAGGATCGCGGTGTGGCTGGTCGGCCCGCCAAGATCGCTGACGAGGCCGACGACACCCTTACCCGCCAATTGCACCGCATCCGATGGCACCAGCTGGCGAGCAACGACGACCCAGGTCCCATCGGGAAGCTCGCGGGGGGCATCGGGCAGTCCCCTCAGGATTCGTTGTAGGCGACGGTGGACATCGTAGAGATCGCCGACCCGCTCGCGAAGGTGGTCGGTGTCAACGGCCTCGAAGCGCCGAGCGTAGCCGTCGACGGTCTCGCGTAGCGCCCAGGACGCACCGACGGAGTCCTCCCGGATCCGTGACTCCGTTCCCGCGATCAGGCCCGGGTCATCGAGAATCGCGCACTGGGCGTCGAGGATGGTCGCGTAGTGCTCGCCAATCTCCCGCGATACCCGTTGCCGCAACGTGAGAAGCTGTTGACGGGCCGTTTCGCGGGCCTCCGAGAACGACTGAATCTCGGTGGCGACCTGTTTGGCGGGCACGGCGATGGCGGATTGCGGCAGGGACTCCGGGTGCAGGATCCAGACCTTCCCGACGCCGACGCCGGGCGCCACGCCCTGACCGACATGTTGCTCCGCCATCTAGTCATCCTCCCCGAAGCGGGAGTTCACCAGAGCTGCCAGTGTATCCGCGGCCGCACCCTCATCGTCACCCTCGGCGGTGAGGACGATGGGGCAGCCGCAAGCCGCCGCGAGGGTCAGCAAACCGAGAATCGACTTCCCGTTCACCCGGGTCTGACCCTTCTCGATGCCGATGGAGGCCGAGAACTCGTTGGCCAGGTGAACAAATTTCGCTGCGGCGCGGGCGTGCAGTCCCAATCGGTTCTGGATGACGAGTTCGATTCGTCTCACGCATCGCGCTCCAAGAGTTCCGACGCCACCTGAATGGCCTCCCTCCCCTGATCGGCGATTCGACCGGCCGCCTCGCTGAGCGCCGGTGAGCCGCGCAGGCTTGCGAACTTGATGACCATCGGAAGATTGACGCCCGTCACGACCTCGACCTCCACGCCGTCGTGCTGGGAGAGTGCCAGGTTGGTGGGGGTTCCGCCGAACATGTCCGTCAGGACCAGGACACCGTGATCTCGCTCGACCGCCCGGATGCCCACTTCGATCCGGCGCGCCGCTTCACCGGCATCATCGTCCCAGTCGATCGAGACCGCCGCGAGGGCGTCGATGTCTCCGACGATCTTGAGGGCGGCAGCCACCAGTTCTTCCGCCAATCCACCATGGGTTACAACCAGCAGGCCGATCGATCGTGCATTCTGCCCGCCTGTCGTAATGTCGCTCACTCCTTGCCCACGTCGCGATGATGGACGACGGCGGGAATATCCTGTCCCTGTAGGAAGGCACCGATCCGCTCGGACATCGCGACGGAACGATGTTTTCCACCGGTGCAACCGATGGCGACCGTCAGGTAGGTCTTCCCTTCCTCGGCGTAGTGCGGCACAAGAAATGTCAGGAACTCCTCGAGTCGACTGGCAAACTGGCCGGTCTTCTCGTGGCTGGATACATAGGCGGCGACTTCCGGGTTACGCCCATCGAGATGACGAAGATTCTCGTCGAAATACGGATTGGGGAGGAACCGCACATCGAACAGCAGATCGGCCTCGGTGGGGGCGCCGTATTTGAAGCCGAAGGACAGGACGGTCACCTGGGGCATCCCGCCGGCCTCTTCACCCCCGTAGTTTCGCTTCAAGAACGCCCGTAGTTCATGGGATGTGAAGGCGGATGTATCGACAATTCTCTCGGCGCGTTCTCGAAGAGGGCCCAACGCGACCCGCTCTGCGGCGATGGCTTCCTCGAGCGTCCCACCGGTGGAGGACATCGGATGCGGTCGCCGACTCTCACTGAATCGGCGCTTGAGAACATCGTCTGAACACTCGAAGAAGATCAACTCGATCGGGATTCCGTGATCCTCTAGATGGGCCAGGCTCGTGGGGTAGCGCTCGAGGAACGCGCTCTCCCGCGCGTCGACGACGATGGCGGCTTGCCCGAGCCGAGATCCACTCCGTCGCATCAACTGCCAGAATGGAGGGATCAGATCGACCGGGAGATTGTCCACACAGAAGAACCCGAGATCTTCCAGACAGTTGGCCGCAAGCGTCTTCCCGGACCCCGACAGACCGGTGATCACTACGAGACGATCCACGCTAGCCTTCTCCGTTCGGATTCTCGGGGCGTATCGTGACGGCGTCCAGGTCCTCCGCGTCGATCCGTTTCCTTGCGTTGGGGCCGACTCGCTCTCCAAGCCGCCGGGCCAACTCACGGGCGGGGTTGTAGCCCTTCCGCTTGAGCAGGTGGTTACGTGCCGCGACTTCGATCAGGACCGACAGATTCCGTCCCGGTCCAACCGGCATCTCGACGTGGGGCAATTTGATTCCCATCACCTCGTACGATTGTTCATCCAGGCCTAGCCGATCATACCGTTTTCCGGCCTGCCATGGGTCGAGGCGAACCACATACTCGACATATTTGGACAGCCGCACCGCGGCGACGCCGAAGAGATCCCGCACGTTGACGATCCCGACACCCCGGAGTTCCATATGATAACGGGTCAACTCGGGGCCGGTCCCGACAAGTTGCGTTCCCCTCCGACTGACCTCGACGACATCGTCGGCAACGAGACGATGACCACGAACCACCAGATCGAGAGCGCACTCGCTCTTTCCGACCCCGCTCTCTCCGAGAAGGAGCACGCCCAATCCATAGATGTCGAGTAGAACACCGTGTTCCACCACACGAGGGGCCAGCCGATCCTCCAGGAAGCGGGTCAGGAAGTCGATCGCGCGCGAGGTCGATAGGGATGTTCGCAGTAACGGAACGCCGTGCCTCTCCGTTTCTTCGAGAAGCTCGGCCTGCGGCTCGAGATCGCGGGTCAGCACGAAGCAACCGTCAATCTGTCGACACATCTGCGCGATGATGCGTGCTCGTTCCGTCGGAGCCCGTTCCTCGAGAAACGTCCATTCGGCGTTTCCGAGAACCTGGATCCGACCCCGTCGGATGTATTCGAAGAACCCGGCAAGCGCCAAGCCCGGCTTCTGAATCCGAGGCCGGGTGATGACGTTGTCGAGCCCCGACTCCCCGGACATCAGATCGAAGGCGAGGGCCTCCGCTCCAGCGTCCGTGAGCAATTCGCGGACGAACATCCGGGGAATGGCGCAGCTGTCTTCTTCTGCCAAACCGTTGCCCATCCCTCGAAAACTGGTGGCTGAAAGAACGGAGTGTAGAAACCGAGCCGGGAGGCTGTCAAGGAAGCCCGACTCGGAGGCCGTCACGATTGACACTCCACCGGTACGGTGGCATATTTTTGCTGAGCACACCGCATTCCTAGACAATCGAGATCGTTTTGAGGCCTCAAGACGACAGGAGACCGACCTCATGAGCGCCAGTCCTATCGTGCACGTCATCGGCACCGGAACCATCGGCGAGCCGCTAATCGGCCTTCTCAGCCAGCTCAAGGAGCCGCTCGGCATCGAGGAGGTAACGTTTCACAAGCGAACTCCCCTCCTCACCGACCGATCGAAGGTCGTCAACCTGATGAAGCGAGGCGCGAAGCTGTGCGTCGACGAGGGCGCGGCCAAGGGGTTCCAGGATCTCGGCATGGAGCCGAGCTACGAGGCCATCGAGGCGATCCAGCGTGCGGGCGTGGTCATCGATTGCACGCCGTCCGGTGTCGGCACCTATAACAAGACCGAGTACTACGAGAAGTTCACCAACAACACGCGGGGGTTCATCGCCCAGGGCAGTGAGTTCGGCTTCGGGAAGCCTTACGCCCGTGGCATCAACGACAGCGCGCTCGTTCCCGGTGAAGACCAGTTCCTTCAGGTCGTATCGTGCAACACTCATAACCTGTCGATCCTGATTCAGGCCGTGGCCATGGCCGGCGGGGGTGCCGAGAACCTCTCCTCCGGACGCTTCGTCTGTATGCGTCGCGCCAACGACCTGTCGCAAGACAGCAGCTTCGTCCCGTCGCCGCAGGTCGGCGCGCACAAGGACGCGAGGTTCGGGACCCATCATGCCCGCGATGCGTGGCATCTGTTCAATACGATGGGTTACGACATGGAGCTGTTCTCAACGGCGATCAAACTGAATACGCAGTACATGCATACGATCTTCTTCGACCTTCGTCTCAATAATCCGACGACCCTCGAGAAGGTGACCGAGAACCTCAAGCTCAACGACCGTGTTTCGGTGACCTACAAGACATCGGCGAACGGCGTCTTTTCGTTCGGCCGCGATCATGGTCAGTTCGGTCGAATTCTCAACGTGACGGTCATCGCACTGCCGACAGTCGCCGTCCGGGACGGTGGCACGGAAGTCGTCGGCTATTGCTTTACGCCGCAGGACGGCAACTCGCTGCTGTCATCGCTGGCTGCAGCGTCCTGGTTCCTGTATCCGGACACCTACGAGGATCGCATCCAGTGCCTGAACCAGTTTTTCTACGACGAGGTCTAGCCGAACGGTCAGTGTGTCGAGCGGTGTTCGCGTATCGCGGTCGTCAGAGCCGGTAATACCTCGAAGACGTCGCCGACGATCCCGTAGTCCGCAACGTTGAAGATCGGTGCGTCGGGATCCTTGTTGATCGCGACGATGATTTTTGACGATGTCATCCCGGCGAGATGCTGGATCGCGCCCGAGATCCCGCACGCGATGTAGAGCGACGGCGAGACAACCTTGCCGGTCTGCCCGACCTGATGCGAGTGGGCGATCCAGCCCGCATCGACGACGGCCCGCGAAGCACCGACGGCTCCACCGACGGCGTCTGCGAGGTCGCGGATCAACGAAAAATGTTCCGGCTCCTTGAGTCCCCGTCCACCGGCAACCACGATCGAAGCCTCGCTGACATCCAGCTCTTCCTGTTCCGGCTTCTCCGTCCGCGTGACGCGTCCCTTGAATAGACCGACGCTCAGGTCGGTCGAGAGGCTCTCCGTGGTTGCGGCTGTGCCTCCGTCGCTCGCGGCAACGGGGAAGACATTTGGACGCAGGCTGGCGAGTTTCGGACTGGCGTCGGCGATCGAAACGCGCACGGTCGCCTTGCCGGAATAGACCGGTCGGAGCGCGGTCAGCGCACCCGCATCGCTCAGCTCCAGCTCGATGGCGTCACTGACGAGGGGGACGTCGAGTCTCGCGGCGGTCCGTGCCGCCAGGTCGCGCCCCATCACGGTGCCGGGGATCAACAGCAGATCGGCAGAACAAGCCGTCGCGGCGTCCGCCAGGCAGGCCGCGTAGGCCTGCACCGCGTAGAGCTCGAGGCGCGGATCCTCGTGGATCAACAGGCGACTCACGCCGGCCTGCCCCAGCAACTCGGCGTGCCCCGCGGCGTCCGGCCCCAGCGCTAGTGCCACGACCTCGACGTCAGGTGACAGGGCTCTGGCAGCGCCGACCGCCTCCAGCGTGGCCCGCTTGATCTCACCGTCTCGACGCTCGACAAAAACCAGGACCGTCGTTGCCATCACAGCACCTTCGCTTCTTCGTGAAGCTTCTTCACGAGTTGTGCAGCGACATCGCCCGCGTCGCCTTCCAATCGGATGCCCTGGGGCTTGGCTAGCGGTAACTCCATCGTCTCCCAGACGAGCCTGGGGCCGGTGGCGAGACGATCCTCGACGCCTGCGGCCGCAGCATCTCTCTTCTCGAGTGGCTTCTTCTTCGCCTGCATGATGCCCTTGAGCGATGGGTAGCGCGGCTCATTCAGCCCCTTGTCGCAGGTTAGCAAGACCGGAAGGGCACCCTCGTGAACCTCCAGAGCGCCTTCGATCGCTCGTCGGGCGGTGTACGAACCGTCTGCCAGTTCCAATGCGATCACCCCTCCCACGTGCGGCCAGTCAAGCAACTCGGCGACCATCGCGCCCGTCTGCCCCTCATCGGTGCCGACTCCGTACTTGCCAAGCAGCACGAGGTCCGGCGACTCCGAACGGATCGTCTCCGCGAGTGCCCTCGCCCGGGTCATCGGTTCCGCGCCGTCGAAGCGATCGTCCGCCACGAGGATGGCCCGATCCGCGCCCATCGCGAGCCCGGTGCGAACGGTGGACTGGGCGGACTCCGGTCCTACACAGACCAGGACGACCTCACCCTCCCCGCGCAGCTGTAGCGCCTGCTCGATGGCGTATTCGTCAAACGGAGAGATGATCCACTTGCTGACAGCCGCCGGATCGAGCCGGTTCCCGTCGCTGTGGATCTGGACCTTGGTTTCCGTGTCGGGGACATGCTTTATCCCAACGATGATCTTCATCGCTGCTTCTCCCTCGATGGTCTGCCGGCGAAAGGTCGGCCGTCAGCCGTCGTGTTTCTTCAGAATGAGCGTTGCGTTCGTGCCACCGAACCCGAAAGAGTTGTTGAGCGCCGCGCGAACCGGCATCGCCCGTGCCTCGTTGGGGACGAAGTCGAGATCGCATTCGGGATCCGGGTATTCCAGATTGATCGTCGGAGGAACCTGATCCCGCGCGACAGAGAGCGCCGATACCGCCGACTCCAACCCGCCGGCGGCGCCCAGTAGATGTCCCGTCATCGACTTGGTCGAGGAGCACGCTAGCTTATCGGCGTTTTCGCCGAACACCGACCGAATCGCCATCACCTCGCTGCGGTCGCCGGCGGGCGTCGATGTTCCGTGCGTGTTGATGTAGTCGATGGCTGCCGGGTCCATCCCCGCGTCGGCCAGCGCCATCTTCATGGCACGGATCGGGCCATCGCCGTCAACGGACGGCGCCGAGATATGGTACGCATCGCCGGTCATGCCGTAGCCGGCGATCTCGGCATGAATCGAGGCACCGCGTGCGATCGCCGCCTCGCGCTCCTCGACGTAGAGAATCCCCGCACCCTCACCCATCACGAAGCCGTCACGCTTTGCGTCGAATGGACGGGACGCCGCGGTGGGATTGGCGTTGTTGGTCGACAGCGCCTTCATGGCGCAGAATCCGCCGACAGCCAACGGAGTGACGACGGCCTCGGTGCCTCCGGCGATCATGCCGTCGGCGTAGCCCTCACGGATCATCCGGAAAGACTCACCGATGGCGTGGGTCCCCGTTGCACACGCGGTCGCGACCGCCACGTTGGGCCCCTTGGCGCCGTACTTGATGGAAACATTACCGCTGGCCAGGTTCAGAATCATGCCGGGGATGAAGAACGGCGACATGCGTCGCGGTCCACGTTCCAGGAGGGTGCGATGTTGCTGCTCCAGTAATGGGAGTCCCCCGATACCCGAACCGATGTAGACCCCAATCCGCTCTTCGTTGGATGCGTCGATGGTCAGATCGGCATCCTGGAGAGCCTCACCCGCCGCCGCAAGCGCGAAGTGGGAGAAGCGATCCATCTTGCGGGCTTCCTTGCGGTCAAGGAAGTCCAGACAGTCGAATCCCCGAACCTCACCGGCGATGCGACAGGCGTAATCCGCCGCATCGAAACAGGTGATTGGCCCAATTCCGCTCTTGCCTGCGAGGAGTGCATCCCAGGTACGTTCGCGGGTGAGACCCACCGGCGAGATGATCCCTACGCCGGTAATGACGACTCGCCTTCCCATGACTCAAGCCCCAATGCCACACGCCGGGTAACGGCGCAGGAAACGGATTACTTGCTGTTCTTCTGGATGTAGTCGATCGCGTCCTTCACGGAGCTCAGCTTCTCCGCGTCTTCGTCGCTGATCTCCAGCCCGAACTCTTCCTCGAGCGCCATGACGAGTTCGACGACGTCCAAAGAGTCCGCCCCCAGGTCGTCGATGAACGACGCCTCCGGCTTGACCTCTGCCTCGTCGACACTCAACTGCTCAACGATGATGTGTTTAATCTTTTCGTCAACCGATGCCATCGGCCTATCCTCCGTTTTGGTTCCCGCTCGGCCTGCGCCGGTCGGGGTCAATCACATATACATGCCGCCATTGATATGCAGCGTTACTCCGGTGATGTAAGAAGCGCCCGCACCCGACAGAAATACAACTGCCGATGCGATGTCCGACGGAAGTCCGAGTCGCTTCATCGGTACCTGTGCCAACAACGCGTCGCGGGTCTTCTCATTGAGCGAACGTGTCATGTCCGTATCGATGAATCCCGGTGCGATGCAGTTAACCGTGACGTTCCTTGATGCAATCTCTTTTGCAAGGCTCCTCGTAAATCCCTCGATACCCGCCTTGGCCGCCGAGTAGTTGGTCTGTCCCGGATTCCCGGTTGTCCCGACCACCGATGTCACGTTGATGATCCGTCCGGCCTTGGCCCGGATCATCGAAGGCGCGAAGGCCCGGCACATACGATACACTCCGCCAAGATTTGTCTGCAGGACATCGTCCCACTCCTCTTCCTTCATTCTTAAGGAGGTTGTCGCGGGTGATCCCCGCGTTGTTCACGAGAACAGAGAGCTTACCATATTCTTCCTTGATCAAGCCCGCCGCAGCCTCCACCGACGCCGGGTCGGCGATGTTCAGTCCAATGCCGCGAACCTGAGTCTCCGGGCCCAACTCGGCGGCAACCCGCGTCGCGGACTCCGCGGTGGTCGCGCTGACGATCACGGTCGCGCCGGCTTCAACAAACGCCTCCGCGATACCGCGACCGATCCCGCGGGAACCACCACTCACCAGAACAACCGAACCGTCCATATTCATCCATCCTCCCGAAGGGACGCCGCCACACGATCTAGGCTCTCCATGTCGGATACGTTGTAGAGCGTCAGGTCTCGCGAGACGCGTTTGGCCAGGCCCGTGAGCACCCGCCCCGGACCCAGTTCAATCAGCGTATCGAATCCATCGGCGATCAGTCGTTGCGTCGTCTCGTGCCACCGAACGGCGCTGGCAACCTGCTCCACCAGTCTGGCACGTGCATCGTCGGCCGCTACCACCGGCGCCGCCAGGACGTTGGCGTAGACCGGGACGTCGGGGGTGGAAAACGGCAGCTCGAGGAGGACCTCTTCGAGCCGTAGCGCCGCAGGTTCCATCAGAGCGCAGTGGAAGGGCGCGGAGACCTGAAGCGGAACGGCCTTTCGCGCGCCGGCCTCGAGCGCCGCGAGCCGTGCACGTTCCACTGCCTCCGCATGCCCCGCGATTACGATCTGTTTCTCTGCGTTGAGGTTTGCGGGCTGGACGACCTGCCCGCCGGCAGCGTCCTCGCAAATCGCCGCGACCTGTTTCAGTTCGAGGCCGATCAGCGCCGCCATCGCCCCGGTGCCCACCGGGACTGCGTCCTGCATGAACCGACCGCGCTGACGGACCGTTCGGACGGCGTCGTCGAAGGAGAGCGTGCCGGCGGCGACATGGGCCGAGTACTCGCCGAGGCTGTGGCCGGCAGCGGCGGCCGCCTGGACTCCCCGGCTCGTCAGACCGGCAAGCGCCGCGACGCTACAGGTCAGGATGGCGGGCTGGGTGTTCTCCGTGAGAGCCAGCTCATCCTCAAGCCCATGGAAGCAGATCCTGGAGATCGACTCGCCGAGGGCCTCATCGGCGCGATCAAAGACCTCACGGGCCTCCCGGAGGCCATCGTGGAGGTCCTGCCCCATCCCGGGATACTGCGCGCCCTGCCCCGGAAACAGAAAGGCGATCCGGCTCACCAGCGCACCACCGACGCCGCCCAGGTCAGGCCCGCTCCAAACGCCGCCATCAGGACGATCTGCCCCTTGGTGATGCGGCCCTCGCGAACGGCTTCATCCAGGGCGATCGGGATCGAGGCGGCCGAGGTGTTTCCGATCCGATCGATATTCAGGTAGCAACGATCCTCGTCAATCCCGAGACGTTGCCCGACGGCGGAGATGATCCTCAGGTTGGCCTGGTGTGGGATGAACCAGTCGACATCCTTCGGGGTCAAGCCGGCCTCCTCCAACACCTCCGAGCAGACACCGGCAATCGACCGCACGGCCATCTTGAATGTCTCGTTGCCACGCATCTGGATGAAGTGCGAGCCCTCGTCGATCATCTTCTGACTGGGAGGCTGAGCCGAGCCACCCCCCGGACGACAGATGAAGTCGGCCATGCTGCCGTCGGAGTGCATCGCGGACGCCAGTGTCCCTCGATCGGAGTCCTCGGCTTTCATGACGACGGCGCCGGCGCCATCCGCGAAGATCACGCAGGTCGCCCGGTCGTTCCAGTCCACGAACTTGCTGAGGAGCTCGCCACCGATGACCAATGCGGTATCGCTCTGCCCGTTTTCCAGGAACTGCTGAGCGATGGCCTGGGCATAGATGAACCCGGAGCAGCCGGCAGCGACATCGAACGCCACCGCGTTGCGACAACCCAGTTCATGCTGAATCGTGCACGCCGTCGCCGGGATCGGCATGTCCGGCGTCACGGTTGCGAGGACGATCAGGCCGACATCGGCCGGATCGACGCCCGCCGCTTCCAGCGCGTTCCGACCGGCGGCCGTCGCGAACTTCGAGAGGGCTTCATCGGCCGCGGCGATGCGTCGCTCGCGAATGCCCGTTCGTGTGGTAATCCACTCGTCCGACGTATCCACCATCTTCTCGAGATCGGCGTTCGTCAAGATTCGATCCGGAAGACTCCTTCCGGTTCCGGTGATCACAGCACGCTTCATCGATGACAGCCCTCTATTTTAGGACCACAGACGCCGGGGATCATACCGCATGGTGGGTCGGGTGCGTGGGGGCAGGCCGATGGGCCCGCAGGGTCGAATAGCAAGGGAAACGTCGGGCGGAGCGCTAAAGCTCCGGCGGCTCGACGATCTCCCGCCCCTTGTAGTTTCCGCAGTGGGGGCAGACCCGGTGAGGCAGTTTCTTCTCGTGGCAATTCGGGCAATCGGACAGACCAACCTTCGGAAGGGCATCGTGTGCCCGGCGTTTATTCTTCCGCGCCTTCGAATGACGTCGTTTAGGATTGGCCATCGGATTTCCTCTTCTGTATCTGCGACTCGCGGAGGGCTCGCAGTGGCTCCAGTCGAGGGTCCACACTCCCCGCAGCGCAGTCGCACTCTAGGAGGTTTCGGTTGATGCCGCAAGTCGGGCAAAGACCCTCGCAATCCGGCTGACAGAGCGGTCGTAGGCCCAGCTGGAGGAAGACGGTCTCCCGCGCGACTTCCACGAGATCCACGCGGCCGTCGACCAGTTCCAGGGTGTGGGTCAGATCCGGGTCCATCTCGGTCTCGCCGGCCGCCTGGGGGGCTGGCTGCGGGACCAACTTCAGAGAGAGTTCGGCCCGGATCACGCTATCGGCGGGTTCCAGGCAGCGGACACAGGAGCGGCGGATCGTCGCGTCCAGGATGCCGTCCAGTCGTGGTGCTCCGTGCCGATGAGCCACCGTCCCCTGGAAGCGTCCGTCCTCGAGTGAGACCGGATCCCCCTGCGCATCCGCCAGGGGGTCTGCGGAGAAGATCGCCTCCGACAGGGTCAGATCGAACGCCTCCCCGTTGAGGCCCATCTTGTCGAGTTGGATGATCACGAATCAATCCCGCAAAGCACGGGATTATAGCAGGCAGGCTAGCCGAGGTTGTCCAGCTCCCGGGAGGCCTGCTCGTGGGCCGGGACCAGCTTCAACGCCTCCTCGAACTGCCGGCGCGCACGGAGCTTGAGCCCCCGTTTCTTGTAGAACAGCCCGAGCCTGATCCAGTAGTCCGCATTCCAGGGGTCCAGCTGGGTCGACTTGGTGTAGTTCTGCTCGGCCTGATGCTGCCAACGGGGCCCCGGGTTTCGTACCTGACAATCGGCGAGCAAGTAGTAGAAACGTGCCTCCTCGGGATGATAGGAGATGGCCAACTTCACATACTGAATCGCGTTGTGGTAATCCCCATCCCGCTCAGAGTGTCGAGCCTTGGCGAAATAACTCTCGGCCACCTTCGAGGCCTGCTCGAGCGCCAGCTTCGAACGGGTCTTGTCCATCTCGACCCGGACCAGCAAGTCGTCGGCGCCAACGCCGTTGTCGGAACCGGGTATCGCCTCAGGCGCAGAGTTGACCTTGACCTGGGTCAGCGTGAGGAACGCTTCGATGAAGCGTGACTCGAGGACGGCCAGTTCGCTTCGGAACTTCTCGCGAACGGCCGGGAGGATCCGCTCGCGACTGAATATCTGCTTCGCGTCTTCGTAGGCGCGCTCGATCGCCTCCCGCGGTGCCGACGGCGGGACGCTGAGAATCTCGTGAGGGTTCTGCGATCGCATCTGCTCGTAGGCCTGACGGATCGACTGCTCCTGGATCTGTTCGAGGGCCCGACGGTCGGCGTGGTCCCGTAGGATCACCGACACTCGGAAGGACCCTTCGCAAAGGGGTGGATCGAACTCGAGTACGCCCATCACCAGCAGCCCGAAGAGGAACCGGAGGGCCCCGGTGGCCTCATCCTCGGGCAACGTGCTGAGGATCTGTACCGCGGAGGCAGAGCCGTCGACTCGGGAGAGGATGAACCCATGTGCGGGCGAGAGCTTCAATTTTTCGAGGGGTACCGGGGCCGGACGACGCACACGGATCCGATTGTCGAGACCTCGAAGCGCGTCGCGAATCGGTTCGAACTCACGCATATCGAGGATCCCCTGCAGGATCGCCTCGAAGGACGCGACGACGTCCAGTTCGACGCCGTCCTCTGCGCCGGAGCCCTCGACGAAACGGGCGGTGCCGTGGGGCCACTGAAAGACACCGCGGACCGTCTCGCGGACGATGGCGGTGCTGACCGTCGTCAGCACATCTTTCGATATCAGGCCACGCTTCAGGAGTGATGTCGCAAGCCCATCGGATCCATCCACGCCGGCGCCCGCCTCTTTCAGCGCACCGGTGGAGATCTGCTGGTTGGCCAACAGCCGCTTCCCCAGATCCCCGCCGTCCATGGAGGAATGGGCGAACGTCAGAAGCCCACGCTCGAAGAAGATCCGCGCCACATGGTCGTCGTTCTCCAGAACGAGCGAGCCGGTACGCTCCCCCAGGTATAAATCCCGGAAAATCTCGGCGAGCGTCTGAGACGTAAATGCGGACTGCAACGAAGCCTCCGACAAGGCAACCCATCAGGCCGTCATGGCCCTCCGTCACAATATAGTGATTCGGTCTCGGAATGAAAGGCGGGTGTCTGGACGAGGCGTAGAATCTAGATTAGCGCGCTATTCTCAAGTCTTCTCGGGAGCCACCCAGCCGATCGAGGCCGTTGAGCACCTTGACGACGTAATTCTCGGTCTCGGGATAGGGCGGGATATCCTGGTAGCGATCCACGGCACCTTCGCCGGCGTTGTAGCCGGCCAGCGCCAGTTCCACGGTGCCGAATCGATCCAGCAACCAATCGATATAGCGGGCGCCTGCTTCGATGTTCTGCGTGACATCAAACGCATCCTGGACGCCGAATCGTTCCGCCGTCGCCGGCATCAACTGGAGCAGCCCCATGGCACCCTTCGGCGAGACCGCCCGTGGATCGAAGGCCGACTCTACCTCTGCCATCGACGTGAGGAGCGCCGGATGGAGTCCATATCGGCGTGACGCGGTCTCGATCATCGGCGCGTACTGGCCCGCTCGCTGGCGCCAGGCTCCCCCGGCTCGCAGCGCGGGAGCGGGAGGCGTCGTGATCTTGTCCGGTCGCCTCTCGGTGAACCACCCCTGCACCCGGTCGGCCGGAACCTGGAGCGAGCCACCGCCCTCCAGCCGCAACTCGACCTGGTTGCCCACCGGGTGGATCGACGCCACGCGAAGCGTCTGGCCGCTGGTCAACTTTACGATCTCGGCGGCGTCCAGCGGCCCGGGTGCCACGAGGAGCAGCCCGAGGATCAAAGCCGGTCCCGCAGCCTGGAGTCTTCGATTCATCATGCTCTTTATACGGACGGAATCGCTCAGGGTCAAATCAGCGGCGATCGAACGCCCGCTCGATCTCCTCCAACGTCAAACGAAAGAGGATCGGACGCCCGTGAGGGCAGGTGGTCGGATTACGACACTGAAATAGGTCCCCCACCAGTCGCTGCATTTCGGGATCCGACAGGCGGTGGTGAATCTTGATGGCTGCCTGACACGCTGCGCTGGTGATCCATTTCCGCCGAAGGGCCGGAATGTCGGTGACGGCGCGATCCAGGCCCTCGGCCTCGCCGAGGAGGGACAACAGCAACTCTGCGGGGTCCAGCTCCGACGCGATCGCCGGGACCGCCTCGATCCGGACCGTCGTGCCACCGAAGCTGTCGACGCGAAAACCGAGCCGCTGGAACTCTTCCCGCTCGGCCTCGAACAGCTGATGACGGATGGCATCCAGCTCCAGCGTGACGGGGAACATCAGCGGTTGAACCTCGACGACACCTTCCTCGGCCGCGGCGAGGAATCGTTCAAAGAGAACACGCTCGTGGGCGGCGTGTTGATCGAGCAGGACGAGCCCGTCCTGCTCGCGAGCGACGATATAGGATTCGTCCAGTTGTAGGAGCGCGTGGACGGCGCCCACAGACCTCGGCTGAACTCGGTCGGGTAATGGCTCTTGTCGCGGCGGCGGAACCGACCGGATCGGGTCCGGAGCCGTCCGTTCCACCGGGCTCGATACGGTCGTCGCAGGCGACGGTCGCGAATCCAGATAACTCAGGGTGGCTCGACGAAGCGGTTCGCGTATCGCGTCCGCGTTCTCCGGTCGCAGATCGCGATAAGTGGGCACGGCGTCGGTCGCCCCCATCGACATCATCAAGGTGTCTCTGACGAGATCGTGGACTCGGGAACTGTTGCGGAAGCGGACCTCATGCTTCTGGGGGTGAACGTTGACATCCACCTGATCGGGAGCGATCTCGACGAATAGGAGCATCGACGGAAAGCGGCCTCTAGGCATCGTATTTCCATAGGCCTCGGCGATTGCGTGAGCCAGCACTCGATCCTGAACATGTCGCCCGTTCACGAACAGATGCTGTCCGTCCCGACGAGGTAGTCCATCGGTGGGTCGTCCCGCAAGCCCGCGAACCCGAAACCCGTCCTCATAGTGATCGAAGGCGAGCAAACGATCCACGGCCTCCTTGCCGTAGATCTGTCCATAGCGCTGGGCCAGATTGTCTACGGGCTCGACACGCAAGCGCTCGCTGCCGTTGTGGGTCAGCACGAAACGCACACCGGGATTGACCAACGCGTGACGTGTCATTCCCTTCACGACGTGTGAGAACTCGGTGCTCTCGGTACGGAGGAACTTTCGTCGGGCCGGCATGTTGAAGAAGAGTCGTTCAGCACAGATCGTCGTCCCCCTGGAACGCGACACCGTATCGACCCCTTCGATCTTCCCACCACGGACGCGAACACGAGTGCCCGCTCCGGCCTCGACGGCCGTCTCCAGGCGAAAGACCGAGACACTCGCGATACTCGAGAGCGCCTCCCCTCGAAAACCGAGAGAGCCGATCGACTCGAGATCGCCGGCGCTCTTGAGCTTGCTCGTCGCGTGTCGCTCGATCGCCAGGAGCGCGTCGTTGCCGTCCATCCCACAGCCGTCGTCTTCGACCTCGATCGACTGACGCCCCCCTGAGCGAATACGAACCTGAACGGTCGTTGCCCCGGCATCAAGGCTGTTCTCGACCAGCTCCTTGATGACCGAGGCCGGACGATCGACCACCTCGCCGGCTGCGATCCGATTGACGACGCCATCGCTGAGTACCTGAATCCGACCCACCGTAAACTCCCGTTGTTCCCCGAAAAGGCCCCAAACCGCCATGGTACACCGCGTCAGGATGGACACCGGTGTGCCATTTTTGCACTTGCTCGAGGCCCGGTACGGTCGAATCGTCGCTCCATGTGCGGGATGCGGCCCGGGCCGAGATCGAGGCCCGGGCCGCTCGAACCGGGAAAAACCGGGATTCGCTGCACGGACTCCGCACCGAAACCGGGGGATTTGTCGGTTTCTCCTCCGGAATAGGCAGGTCGGCACGGGGGTTGCTTTATACGGGGTGCGTGGGGACGCAAGGAGATGAACGATGCTATTCCCGTTACTACAGCCCGAGCGATCGATCGATGACTTCGTCGACAAGGACGAAGGGTGTCGCATGTCGGCCCTGCTGGCGGATAAGGCCGAAAAGAACCAGGAGGAGCGGCTCTACAGCAAAGAGATCCGCCGACTGGTTCGTGCGGCGCTGTTCAACCTGGACGATCGCGAGCGGCACATCATTCGCAATCGTTTCGGCATTCTTGGTGGCAAGGAACTGACACTCGAAGAGATCGGACGAACGCTCAACCTGAGTCGTGAACGTGTCCGCCAACTCGAGCGTGAAGCGAAGCAGAAACTGCAGACAAATCTCGAGCGCTATCAGTCCGGCCTCCGTTACTCACTGGCATGAACGCAAACACATGACCCCCTGGATCGTCGCCTCGGCCAACCCCCCCCCTCCTCCTGGCCGAGGCGGCGGCCCCCCTTTCCTAGAACGCGGTCCCGATAGCGAAAAACAGCTCCGCGTCCGATTCTCCGACCTCCCGATCCAGCTTTCGCCCGTACTCCAGTCGAAGCGGGCCGATCGCCGTCTCGTAGCGAAGACCGATCCCTAGAACATGCCGGATATCCGTGACGTCAAAGTCCTCGATGGTCGGGTAGATGTTTCCGGCGTCATAGAACAGGTTCCCGCGCAACGGACCGAATAGCGGGAATCGAAACTCCTGATTGAAGATGAACATCGACTCGCCGCCGGCGGGGAGCCCGTCGGTCATCGGACCTAGCTCATCCCGTCCAAACCCTCGAACCGTCGAGTCCCCTCCTGCGAAGAACCTCTCCGACAGCGGAACCCGCTCGCTGACGCCAAACGGCTCGGCAAGGCCCAGTCGCATACCACTTGCAAGCGTGATCTGATTTGAAAACGTGTGGACCCACGAGACCGTCATCTGAGTCTTCAGCATCGCGACCTCGCCGCCGAAGGCCGGCGCGAAGAGTCGAGTGCTCAGGCTGCCGTAGGTTCCGCGCCGAGGGAGAAGCGGATCATCGCGGGAGTCACGGACGACCGTGAAGCCGACATCCCCGAGCCCCAGGTTCTCGAGCTTCTCCTCGGTGACCGCCAGAGAGTCTTCGATCTCGCGAAGATCGACGCGTTGGTAGTTATATCGGGTGAAGCTGTTCCATTTCCTATTCCACCGACGATCGAAGCGAATGGCGGCACTACGGCGGAGAACCTTGAACCCGATCTCATCACGATCCTCGACCGATAGGTTGACGAGAACCGGATCCTTCCTGCCGAAAAGATGCGGAGCCTCCCCGATGAACTGGACGCGGGTAAGGATGTCGCTGGCGTGCCCTTGAAGACTCAGGATGCGGTTGCGACCACCGATGTTCTGGTGGCTCGCGGAGAAGCTGATTCGCTCTCCACCCTCCGAGTCATAACCAATCCCCACGGAGGTCGCCAGCGGACGGGCCTCTTCCACGCGTACGGTCAAGACTTGTGGCTCGGCGGCATCTCCCTCTTCACCGACGGCCGCCGGATCCGTCGTCAATCGCACGTTGCTGAACACTCCGGTTCGATACAACTCGTGCTGGCTTCGCAGAAGCGCGTCCCGGGAGATGAGCTCACCGGGCTCAAGCTGCAATGCCCGCTTGATCACATTCTCGCGAGTCGACTGCGCGCCCAGGATCTCGATCGAGTGCAGACGCTTCGGCGTTCCGGGAACAAGCTCGAACTCGACGTGGACCCGATCCGCCTCACGCGTGACACTCGATCGAACCCGCGCGTCGGCGTAACCGTGGGAATCGAACTTTGCCCGAACGGCACTCTCCGCCTCGAGCATCCGGATCGGCGAGTACGTCTGCTCCGACTCGATGGTGAGCCACCCGTGCATCTCCTCATCCGGGAACGGACTCTCTCCGGAGAACGTGAGCTCTCCGACACGGGACCGTTGCCCCTCGTGGACAAGGATGTTTATCGAGGCGTTCTCGCCGTTCCTCGACAGGCGAATGCGCGGGTCATCCACTTCGACATCCAGGAACCCGCGACTTCGATAGAGGTGTGCGATGGCACGAACGTCGTCCTTCAGGACGCCGGGCACCAGGAGTCCTTTCTGCAACAGGCTCGCCGTACGGGTCAACAACTGCCGGCGGACGTCCGCCGCCGGAAGATTCTCGACGCCTTCGATCTCCAGCTCGCGGACTCGCACGACCGGTCCACGATCGACGGAGAACACGCAAACGAGCTGCCCGTCGTCATCGACGCGTTCGAAATGCTGGACGTCGGCGGCGTAGTATCCGCGCGCATGAAAGTCTGCCAGTAGCTGTTGGATGGCATCGTCGTAAAGGTCATCGCCGAAGACGACGACGCTCCAGCGATCGCGCAGCAAGGCGTCCAGGCGTTTCCGTTCATCCTTCTTGTCTACACCATCGAATTCGACGGTCAGTATGCGACCGCGGGAGACCCAGTACTCGACTTTGACTCTGGCACCGTCTCCGATCGGAGTGGCGACCGCGTTGACCTCGGCCTCGATGTGTCCGCGACCGACCAGCATCTTCCGTAAGGACTCGATCCCGGCGAACATCGTCGAGCGTCGATAGGGATCCCCGACATTGAGTTTGATCCGCCGACGTGCTTCGTCCCGATCGTTCCCGGTCAGCCCGCCCACGAAGATCGATTCGATGCGGGCTTCGACTTCATCACCAGCGATGTCTGCCGAGGATCGCAATGCCACGGCGGCCTCGTGTTCCGCGTCGGGATCGAGGTCGGGCTTTTTCCACCAGTAGCGATCGTAGTACTGAATATCGCCACCGATTCCGCCCTCGGTATCCCGCGTCGCACTGGCCCGGGTCTTTCGAGACAGCCTCCACTGGATCTCGTAGAGTTGGTCTTCGGTCGAGTTCAGGTCGGTCGAGAGGATGACGAACAGATCGTCCGTCACGGCCTTGCCGATGGTGATCCGTGCCGTCGGGTCGGCGTCCTCCTGGGTCAAGAGGGGGTCGATCTGAAACCGCTCCAGACGGAGGACCCGTTCCAGTTGTCGTTCGAAGCGATCGGTCAATGCGCCGGCGAAGTAGTTCGCCGCGAGGTCTCCGGTGAATTCCGTCCGACCGGGGCGCCCACTCAGATCCTGCATCGTACGACCCGTCGTCAGCAGAGCGATGATGTCCTGCTGTGCGAGGGATGGTGTGCTCGTGAGGTCATACTCAAACTGACTGGCGGTCCCCTCGACCCTCAGGTGAATCGCATACTCGGCGACCTGCGTCACAGCATGAAGGGTGATGTAGGGATCGAGGCGGGCCGGATCGACGAAATCCAGAGTCGCCGTTAGAATCCGGTATTCCAGATCGCGGAATCGAATCTGGCCGCCGTCACGCAGGGCCGCGCGTCCCGCGATCTCTGGACGCGCTGCCGTGCCGACGAGTTCGAGGTCCATCGTTGCTTCGCCCTCGATCAGATCGTTTCGGAGCCAGACCCCGGAGTCTGCGATGATATCGACATCGAACTCCAGGTCGAGCGGGAGTCCCTCGATGGCGGTGCCGCTCACTGCGCGTCCGCCGGCACCCCCGATACCTCCCAGATCGAACGGCTCGTCGTACAGGCCCCTTAGCACCTCGACACGCCCGACGAGGGTCTGGTGATCGATCAACGACTTCCAGGTGAGGTCGGCGTCGTAGATGCCGCGAAATCCCTCGGGGCCGTCGAGACGGACGTTGGCGGCAGAGAGGTCAAACTCGAACTCCGGGTCGGAGGGATTCAGCAGATTCGCTCCACCGACCACATGAATTTCCCCACCACCGAATCGGCCCGTCAGCGTGTCGACGGTCAGTTCGCTGTCGCGAAAACGCATCCGTCCCGTCAACGCGGCGATGGTTTCCGGGAACCCGAGCCAGTGAAGCCGCCCGTCAACGAACTCGACCGAGCCATCGAGGTCGAGGCCCGCTGTGGAATAGGCGGCTCGAAGATCGACATCGGCGGTGCCGGCGGCTCTTATCTCGGGTTCGACGGCGGAGAGCATGGCGAGGTTTACGCGACCCGCGAGGCTCGCGGACACTTCATCGGCTGCGGGTCCGGACTGCGCGTTGCCCCTCAGTTGGGTATCGCCGCTCCCGAGATGCAGTCCCCGGGCCGTCCAACCACTCGGCCCGGCCACCAGATCGAACGGGTCCAGTAAGCGCAGTTCGTGCGCACCGAATCCGGACGAGGCATCGGTCACCGTGCCTTCGATCTGGATGCCCTCGGGTTCGCTCAACGAGACGTGGACATCGAACGTACCGCTGACGGAGCCGTCCTGGTCTTGCAACGATGCATGAAGCGAGCCCAGAGGTGTCTCATCGAGCTGGACCGTCATCACAGCGGGCAGAGGCTCGACGAGCAGGAGTGTCCCGTCGACCTGCCACCCCGCGTCGGCCGCCGAATCGGCTCGGAAGGCGAGCCGATCCCCCAGGAGAGCCAGGTTGCCCTCAAAGTCGCCGAGCTGAAACGGATCCGAGTGGATGTCGTGACCGCGGACCGTCAACTCACCCTGAAGGCCGTCGGCTCGAGCGTCGATCCGGCCCGTGACCGTCAGCTCACCCGCGACGGACGCGGCTTCGTCGCCCCAGGCCGCAAGGTCCCCCAACTCCAGCACGGCGGAGTCAATCTCGATGGACTGCTCATCGTGAATCAGGTCCCATGTTCCGCGACCACGAAGCTCGAACCCATCGCCCTCGGCTCGTAGCTCTCCGAGGCTGAGGACCGACGAGGTCGCGGTGACCTGTGTGGATGCCGTTCGGATCGTGTGGTCCATCATGCTGACGTTCTCGACCGTGAAGGAGCCTGCCCCCTCGAGCCCTCCTTCCGTCGTCTGGGCCGAGAGGTCGCCACTCCAGATTCCCGAGACCCCCTCGGCGAGGCCGAGTTGCTCCAGGAGGAACGCCGGGTAGAACCCGTGCACGTTGACATCGACCTCTAGCGGTACGGATCGACCCATGTCGATCGCGAAGTCCCCCTCCAGCCGCTGTTCGTGGATCCACAGCAGCGTGTCGGTGATCGCGAGACGATCATCGTCGATCGTCAGCGACAGACGAAGCCGGTCGAATTCCTGGAGACCCCAACCGCCGTCCTTCAGGTCTACCGCCAGCTCCAGCGGCGCCGAATCCTGGAGGCTGAAGCCTGCACTAAGTGTCCCGCTCCCCGTGAGTGGCCAGGCCGCCTGCTGCGGGAGCTGTTCCCCCAGGGCTGCGAGGACCTGCTCCACGCCCTGGTGGGTTGCAGAGGCATCGCTCGTCGACCCGTTCAGGACGATGCGTCCCGGCGTCTGATCCTCGGCGATCCTCAATTGACCATCGACGGTCAACGTGGCGCTAGCCAGTTCAACGGCCTCGGCCCGTAGGGACATGACGCCGGCATCGAACGCGATCTCCCCGGCTCCCACCACCGTCGGCAATCCGCCCAGGGTGGACTCCATCGCCTCGCCGACGAACGTCCCCTCTCCATCCCAAGTCGTTCGGTCACCGAGCGTACCGGTCAGACGCAACGATGCGGCGAGGGTCGATGCGACGGGCAGCGGGACACCGATCCAGGCCAGTAGACCCTCGGCGGAGACGCCCTTGCTGTCCAGATCGAGATCGATGGTCGTCGGTCCACCGATCCCGATGACGACGCGACCGTTCGCGACACCGCCGAAGCTGTTGGCGACGAGCTCCTCGAGGGTTACCGACTCCTGATCGATGATCAACCGAGCCTGAGCCTGGCGCGCCACCAGATCATCGACGTGGACATCGGAGGAGACCAGCGGCCCCTCGACAAGCCATCCCTCGTGGTCCACCAGAATGTGCAGGTTCGCCTCGGCAGCGCCGGAAAACCTGGGCATGGATTCGTCGAGGTAGGGCTCGATGGCGTCGAGCTCCAGATCGACGTCTCCCTCGAGGCGTGCGAGAAATTCCTGGCGCCAGTCCAGATCGCCGGAAAACAGGCCCGAAACTCCCGGCCCCGAGACCTCCAGGCCGACCAGACGGACCTTCCCGGGTGTATAGGCATAACGGCTCACGAAACTCAGCGGGTAATCCACGCCGATCGGCGAATCTCGTACCGAAACCTCGCCGGCCAGTCGACCGTGCCAGCCCGGGCGTGACGCGTTCTCGATTCCCGTGATCGAGAAGGACGAGGCATGCAGGCTGGAGTTGCGCTCGTGGTCATCGATTCGGATCCTCGCGTCGGAGATCTCGAGGTCGTCGATCTGGAGCTGGAACGGTTTGGCGGGCCCCGTCTTGGGGTTGGGATCCATCGCAAACGCGCCGTCGATCTCGACGGTAGGCGACTTCAGAGTGACCTGGGCGAGATGCTCCTGAGGGTGCGAGAGATCGAGCAGGATGCCGGTGTCGAGCTTGACGGACCCGCGGTCCAACGCGATGTCCGCCGTGCCGGCACCGCTCTTCAGATGGACCTCGAGGCCCTCCAGGTTGGCCTCCAGTCGCCAGAGATTGATCTCGAATCGATCGACCTCCAGCGTCCCATCGAACTCGGCCGCGAGGCGGGAGCGAGCCGCCCCCAGAATCCATGACTCTAGGCGTAACCGCGCAATGGGCGTCGCGACAACCAGAGCGATGACGAGTACAAAGATCCCTCGCTTGACACGACGACGCCATGTCAGGCCGCGCTTAGTAGGAGTCGGTGAGGAATCGACGATCGGTCCACCTCGGAGTTGCGAAACCGATCTAGTTTACGATGAGGAGTGCCCGAATTCTAACCGGCCGGATCGATGCGGGTGCTAGAGGTCGTCGTCGTCCCCGGCCTTCCCCGAGGCAGCCTCGGTCGCCTCGTCCAGCACGTTATCGTCGTCATCCTCGAAGTCGGCCTCTTCCAGCTGCCCCATCTCGTAGAGCTCCTGGCAGCGAATGCAATAACGAGCCCAGGGTTCGACCTCGAGCCGCTTGACGGGGATCTCTTGACTGCAGTTCATGCAGTTGCCGTAGTTGCCACGATCGATTCGAGCCAGCGCATCCTCGATCAGCCGGAGCTGCCCACGTTCCATCTCCGTCAACGACAACATGAAATCGCGGTCGTAGGAACTGACCGCGTAATCGATGTAATCCTCGGTTCCATCCGTAGATGAATCCCGCGTACTCCCCTTTGCAGCGTTGTACGCGGCGAGAAGACTGTCGTGCCGTTCGAGAAGGATCTTCCTGAGCGAAGCCACCTTTCTCCGGCGAGCGGCGCGCTCGGCTTTTTGCGCCGGGGTCAGCTTCGTGCGCTTCTTCTTGGCGGGTGCTGCGAGTTTCTCCGCCTTTGCGGGCCGCGCGATCGTGGCGATCTTCTCAACCTTCTTCGTGCGGCGGGGAGTCTTCTTCGCGACCTTTTTGACGACCTTCTTCTTGGCGGTCTTCTTGCCGCCCTTCTTCGCTAACTTCTTCGCCACCTTCTTCTTGGCCTTGGTCTTTGTGGCCTTCTTCGCGGTCTTCTTGACGACCCTCTTCTTGGCCGCCTTCTTCGCGATCTTCTTCTTCTTGACGATCTTCTTCTTCTTGTTGGTCTTCTTCTTGGCGGTTTTGGTCACACGTGCCTTCGTCTTCTTCTTCTTCTTGGTGGCCTTCTTTTTCGCGGCCTTCTTTTTGACTGACCTGGCGGCCATCTCGACCTCCAATACGTGTTGCCCGGCTCGGATCTGTGGTGCAGGTTCTCGGCTGAACCCGCCCCCAAACGGGCGGTAATATAAATCCCGGGAAGTTACCCGTCAAGAAGTTCCGTTAGCATCACGCCGTTCCGGAGCCTCCCCCCTCACTGAGGCGTGCCTGGGCGGCGGCCAGACGGGCCACCGGGACCCTGTAGGGCGAGCAGGAGACGTAATTAAGTCCCAATTCGTGGAAGATCCTTACGCTCGCCGGATCCCCGCCGTGTTCGCCGCAGACGCCCAGCTTCAGGTCTTTTCTCCCGGCGCGCCCGCCGTCGATGGCGGTGGCCACGAGCTTGCCGACCCCTTCGGGGTCCATCGATTCGAACGGATCTCCAGGCAGGATGCCCTGCTGGATGTACTCCGGAAGAAACCGAGCCACATCGTCCCGTGAGTAGCCGTAGGTCAATTGGGTCAGGTCGTTGGTCCCGAAGGAGAAGAACTCCGCATGTTGGGCGATCTGCTCCGCGATCAGGCAGGCTCTCGGAATCTCGATCATGGTTCCGACGAGGAACCGGACACGACTCTTCTTCCGGGCCATGACGGCGCCGGCCATCTGACGGATCAGGGACTCGAGGTCCGTATACTCCCGCAGCGTTCCCACCAGCGGGATCATGATTTCCGGGAGGACCCGGATACCGGACGACCGGCACGAGATCGCCGCTTCGATGATCGCCGTCGCCTGCATTTCATAGATCGCCGGTACGGTCAGGCCGAGGCGGCAGCCGCGATGGCCGAGCATCGGATTGGTCTCACGGAGTTGCTCGACGAGACGCTCCACTGCCTCAACGGAGCGACCGGTGTCCTTCGCCAGTTGACGAAAGTGTCGCGGCTCGGTCGGCAGGAACTCGTGAAGAGGCGGATCGAGTAGGCGAATGGTGACCGGATAGCCGTCCATCGCCTTGAAGATCCCGACGAAGTCGCGTCGTTGCATGGGAAGCAGCTTTCGGAGAGCGTTCCGTCGTCCCTCTTCATCCCTCGCGAGGATCATCTCTCGCATCGCGGCGATTCGGTCGTCACCGAAGAACATGTGCTCGGTCCGACAGAGACCGATACCTCGGGCGCCGAGCGCTCGGGCGACCAGGGCATCCCGCGGTGTGTCGGCATTCGTCCGGACGGACAGTCCGGACTCCGCATCGGCCCAGCGCATCAAGCGCTCGAACATCGTCAACATGCTGGAGCCCTTCTTCGGCTTCTTTCCGCTCGCGCGGCGGAGCACCGACTCCTGGATCTCCGAGGGCTGGGGCTCTAACCCGCCGGTGAGTACCCAGCCACGGCCGCCGTCCATCGAAAGGAGGTCCCCCTCCTTGACGACCGTGCGTCCCACACGGACGCGTCGATCCTTCTCATCGACCTCGAGCGCTTCGGCACCGACGATGCAGGGCTTGCCCATGCCACGGGCGACCACCGCCGCATGGGAGGTCATCCCCCCGCGACTCGTGACGATCCCCTCCGCCGCCAGCATCCCACCGATGTCCTCGGGGCTGGTTTCGGCCCGCACGAGGAGAACGGGTTTGCCGGCCGCCGCCATCGAGGCCGCCGTCTTCGCCGTCAGGGCGATGTGCCCCGTCGCCGCCCCCGGCCCCGCCGGGAGTCCCGTCGCCAGCAGACGACCGTCGCGGCTCGCGGTAAGCAGTGCGGCCGGTTCGAACTCCGGTGCCATGAGTTGGGTCACCATCTCGGGATCGACCCGCCTGACAACTTCCTTGCGATCGATCCGCTTACTTCGATGGAGGTCAAACGCGATCTTGAGCGCCGCGCGGCCGGTCCGTTTTCCTGTGCGCGTCTGAAGCATGAACAACTTGCCATGCTCGATGGTGAACTCCACATCCTGCATGTCGCAATAGTGCTGCTCCAACTTCTTTCGAATGGCCAGCAACTCGCGATACGCCTTCGGCATCCGAGCTTCGAGAGACTCTTCGTCATACTCGGCGGATTGACCACGACGGATGGGTAGAGGCGTCCGGATGCCGGCGACCACGTCCTCACCCTGGGCGTTGATCAGGTACTCGCCGTAGAGTTTGTTCTCGCCACTCGCGGGGTCGCGCGTGAATGCGACGCCGGTGGCACAATCCTCACCGGTATTCCCGAACACCATGCACTGGATGTTGACCGCCGTCCCGAGCGAATCGGCGATCCCGTATTGTCGTCGATAGATCTTGGCCCGGTCGTTGTTCCAACTTCGGAAGACCGCACGCACGGCTCCCCACAGCTGCTTCTTGGCATCCTGCGGGAAAGCACGCCCGGTTGTCTTCTTGACGTAGTCCTTGAATCGCTCCGTCAACGAGATCAGGTCACGAGCGGTCAGGTCCATGTCCCGCGTGACCCGTCGTCGACGTTTCGCCTGCTCCAGGAGTTTGTCGAACGGTTCTTTGCCGAGTTCAAGGACGACATCGGCGTACATCTGGATGAATCGGCGATAGGAGTCATACGCGAATCGCGCGTCTCCGCTGCTCTCTGCCAGGCCGCGAGCCGAACGGTCATTGAGACCGAGATTCAGGATCGTGTCCATCATCCCGGGCATCGAAAACATCGCGCCGGACCGGACGGAGACCAGCAAGGGGGTGTTCGGGTCACCGAACCGGCGGCCATGCTGTCGTTCCAATGAGGCCAGGGCCTTCTCGGCCTGGCTCACGAGGCCGGTCGGAAAACGTCCCCCACCTTGGAAGTAGGCGTTACAGGCAGCGGTCGTCAGGGTGAACCCGGGTGGGACCGGGATACCGATCCGCGTCATCTCGGCGAGGTTGGCCCCCTTCCCTCCCAGGAGGGCCTTCATCGTCGCATCACCGTCGGTTCGGTGGGTGCCGAACGCATATGCCCAACGGCTCATGCCGTCTCCTTCTCGGCCTTCCCGGCCAACTCTCTCAAATCGAAACAGCGAATGAGGATGGTGCGCAATCGGGCCAGCAGGTCCGCGCGCGCGACCGAACCACCGGGGTCCTTCTCGTCGATCACGAGGACGTCGGCGAAGAAGCGGTCGACGGGCTCCACGAACATCGCCAGCGTATCGACGACCCCGTCGTAATTTCCGTCCGTCTCCTGGTTGACCAGGATCTCTTGTTTTGCCTCGACCAACGTCGCCAGTTGCCGTTCGGAGTCGGACGACAGGCCATCGGACGCACCGCCCGCCTGATCGCGCATGCCGTCGAATCGTTCGGCGTTGCGCGTCAAAATCGTATCGACCCGTTTCACCAGGTCGGCAAGTCGCGAGAAGTCGTCCCGGGCCCTGACGGCGGTGAGCGGGGCCAGGCGTGCCGCGATTCCGGCGGGACGGACCTCGCCGACGCCGCTGCGTTCGATCCAGGGAAGCCAGACGGCCTGGATCTCGTTGACATGGAATCCTGCGTCCCGCAGAAACTTCTGTAGCCGGTCGGCCAGGAACTCCCCACACGCGTCCCCACCGCCACAGGCACGTAATAGGTCATTGATGCTGAGATCCCACGCCCGTTCGATCAATACGCGAAACAGCCCCGAGCCCGCGCGTCGAAGAGCGAGCGGATCCCGCGACCCGGTAGGTGTCTCCCCTGCGCCGACGAGGGCCGCGATCGAGTCCAACTTGTCGGACACCGAGACCAGGCAGCCGATGTCGCTGGCGGGGATCGGATCATCCGGCCCCTCGGGGAGGTAGTGCTCGTACACGCCATCGGCGACCTCGACGTCTCCGCCCTCCTCGCGGAGCATCAGACCGCCGATCTTGCCCTGCAACTCGGGAAACTCGCCGACGGTCCCCGTGACGAGATCGATTTTTGCCAGTGTGGCCGATTCGCCGGCACGCGCCGTGCGTTCTTCCGGCCAATCGAGCCGTGCCGCTAGTCGCGTTGCAATCGCCACGGTACGCTTCGCCTTGTCGAGATAACTGCCGACTTTGGCGTGGAAGACCACACGCCCCAGTTCGTCTAAGCGCGACGCCAGGGTTCGCTTGCGATCCTCCTTCCAGAAGAAGCGAGCGTCCTCGAGACGACCCGAGACCACCCACTCGTTACCCCTCTGGATATGCCCGGACGGGTCTCGATCCGTATTGGCGATCGCCAGGAATCCGGGGAGCAACTCCCCTTCCGCGTTCTCCATCGAAAAGCACTTCTGGTGATAGCGAAGCGTGACGACCAGCACCTCCGGTGGAAGACCGAGGAAATCCTCTTCGAACCCGCCGCCGACCACACCGGGCCATTCGACGAGATCCACGACCTCGTCAAGCAGGTCGGGGTCCGCACGGATCACGCCACCGAGTCGAGTTGCGGTTGCCGAAAGGAGCGATTCGACACGTTGCCTCCGCTCGGCGGGGTCGACGACCACGTGGGCACCCCGGAGGGCTTCGACGTACTCATCGGCGCTTGCCAACTCGACGGGGGCTTCCGAGAGAAAACGATGTCCCGTTGACGCTCGTCCGGAGGCGACGCCAAACAGCTCCATCGCCAGCACCTCGTTTCCATGAAGCGCCACGAGCCAGTGAACCGGTCGAACCCATCGATGATCTCCCGTGGACCATCGCATCGTCTTCGGGAAGGTCATGGCCGACACGGCGACCGGGAGACGCTCCGCGAGAATCTCCGCCAGCGTCTGCCCGGTGACTTCGCGCTCGAGGCCGACGTACTCCCCACGATCGGTCGTTACGCGCTGAAGAGTAGCGGGGTCGACCCCCTGCTTGCGCGCAAACCCCTCCCCTGCCTTCGTGAGGGTGCCGTCAGCGTCATAGGCGACGGAGACGGGCGGGCCGGTGACTTGCTCTCTGCGGTCGGGCTGACGCTCGCCGACGGACGCCACACGAACGGACAGCCTCCGCGAGCCACCCCAGGCAACGCATGTTCCCTGTTCGACGAGTTGGGCCTCCTGCAAGATCCGGACGACGGCGTCTCCGAGCGCCTTCGCCGCCTTCGGAATCATCCGCGCCGGAATCTCCTCGCAGCCGATCTCCAGTAGGAGAGTTCGTGCATCACTCACGTCTGAACCTCGGGTGTCAGTCTCTCTTGATAATGACGGGCGCACCGACACGAGAGTTTTCGGATTCGTTGGATATGCGCCGCTCGTTCCGTCACACTCAGCGCGCCCCGCGCGTCAAGCACGTTGAACAGATGCGAACACTTGAGTGTCGCCTCGTAGGCGGGAAGGATCAACGGAGCGTTGACCTCCTCGCCGTCAACCTCTCGCACGCGATCCAGCAGCCGTCCGGACTCTCGCTCCCAACGCTCGAACTGTTCGCGAAAGAAATCAATGTCGGCCTCTTCAAAGGAGTACGCCGAGTGTTCGTACTCCTCCGCGTGTCGAACGTCTCCGTAGCGTACCGTCTCCGTCCAGGGAATGTCATAGACGTTTCGGATGTCATTCAGGAACATGCAGATTCTTTCGATGCCGTAGGTGAGCTCCACCGATATCGGCCGTAATTCAATCCCGCCGACCTGCTGAAAATAGGTGAATTGCGAGATCTCCATGCCATCCATCACGACCTGCCAGCCAACGCCGCCGGCGCCGAGCGTCGGCGACTCCCAGTTATCTTCCTCGAACCGAATGTCATGTTCCTCGGGGTCGATTCCGAAGGCACGGAGGGACTGTAGATACAGGTCCTGCACATCGAGCGGCGCGGGTTTCAGAATGACCTGGAACTGATAGTGCTTGTACAGCCGCATCGGATTCTCGCCGTAGCGACCATCGACCGGCCGACGGGAAGGCTGACAGTAGGCGACGCGCCAGGGCTCTTCTCCAAGGACGCGAAAGAACGTGTCGGGAGCCATCGTTCCGGCCCCGACCTCGACGTCGTACGGCTGCTGTAGGACGCAGCCCTTGTCCACCCAGAACTGCTGGATACCAAGAAGAAGTTGCTGAAAATTCATCGGGGTTGACCCTCACCCACGGGAAACTGCGCGAAATGACGATAGGTGCGAAAACGGCGCTCGGCAAATGCCTCCAGTCGACCTCGCAGGAGACTCTCCACCGGGCCACCCGGTCGAGCCTGGGCGACGTCCAGCGTGAGATCGTTCGGTGCCGAGCGTTGCAACTCCAGAAGGAACCGACGCAGCTCGCGACCGAAGGGTCGGCCAGGACGACCATCGACCTCGTGACATTTTCGACACATCAGTCCACCGTGATCGACGAGCCTGGGACTCTGGCCGAGATCCTCGTGACAACGCCCACAGACGTCAATCGGATCCTGAAGTCCGTGAAGTCGAAGCATCCAGAACTCGAAGTAGCGCAGCAGCAGATAGGGCGAGTGCCCGTCCCGCAGGGCCTGCAGGATCGCACCGATCAGTCGATAGATATCCCGCTCCGCCTGGGCTTCGTGACTGAACGCCTCGGTGACCTCGGAGAGAACGGCGCACATCGCGTGGACGATCGGGTCGGACTGGATTTCCGTCCAGTCGGCACGGGGCTCGACACCCTCCAGCCGGTGGAGATCCCTGCCGGGCTTCTCGACCCAGCGCGCATTGACCTCGTTGAGTGTCTGGAGCAACCCGCCGAAGCGCTTTCGACTCCGTCGCGCACCCTTTGCGACACCGCGCACGAGACCATGCTCCTTCGCCAACAGACTGACGATCCAGTCAGACTCCCCCAGAGGCTGCGTACGGAGTACGTATGCGTCGTCTTGTAGGGGTTTCAACGCGTCCCTCGTGCGTCTTTTTCGAGCCAGCCATGAAGCGGTCGTGGACGCGGGATAATAGCAGATTCCGCCGACCGCTAGCTCCCGTCGATCCCCAGCTCCCGCAGCAGCGTCCTGTCATCGCGCCAGCGCTCACGCACCTTGACCCATAGTTCCAGATGAACCCGTGCATCCAGTTCCCGCTCGATCCGCGCCCGGGCGGTCGTTCCGACTTCCTTCAACCGCGAACCGCCGGCACCGATGACGATGCTCTTCTGCGAATCTCGATCGACCCAGATCGCCGCGTGGATCGTCAGAAAGCCGTTGTCCGACCGGTCCCAGGACTCGACGACGACCGCCATCGCGTGGGGCACCTCTTGTCTAAGGGAGGAGATCAAGGGCTCGCGGATCCACTCCGTAACCAGTTGCCGTTCGGTCTGGTCGGTCATGTAGTCGTCGGGATAGTGTGGATCTCCCGCCGGAGCAAGAGTCAACAGACCGTCCAGCAGCCGATCGCACCCGTCGCCGGACAACGCTGAGACCGGAAACAGATCGGTAGTACCCCAGTCCGCCGCCATCTTCTCCATGCGTGGTAACAACTCCGCCTTGTTGCTGACGAGGTCGACCTTGTTCAGGACGACGACTCTCTGAGCGGACGCCTTTTCCAGCAACTCCGCGATATCCGAGTCTCCCTGTCCGGGATCGCGCGTTGCGTCGAGGACATGGAGCACGAGGTCCACATCGTGAAGCGCCTGACGTGAGGTCTCGAGCATGATTCGATTCATCCGATGTCGGGGTCGATGAAATCCCGGTGTGTCCACGAACGCGATCTGGCCGCGGCCCGGAACGGTCCGTACACCCAGGATCCTGTGTCGGGTCGTCTGCGCGACATGCGATACGGCCGCAACGTCTGCGTCAATCAGTCGATTGAGTAGCGATGACTTTCCGACGTTCGTCCAGCCGATGAGCGCGACGGTCGCAAATGTCGAGTCGGTGTCTCTAGTCGTCATCGCTGGATGCACCCTCGTCGGTTCCCATCGGTCGGATCTGCACCCGTCTTACCCGTCGACTATCGGCGGCCAACACACGAACACTGATACCCCGTGTAGTGATCTCTTCGCCCACAAGCGGAACCCGACCGAATGTCGAGACGACCAGCCCGCCAATGGTGTCAAACCCCCTTGGACCGAGATCGATTTCGAACAATTTCTCGACATCTTGAATACTGGTGGCCGCCGGAACCGACCAGCCGTCCTCGCTGCGGATCAGTTCCTCTACGGTCTCGTGCTCGTCGTGGATCTCGCCGACGATCTCCTCCAGAAGATCCTCAAGTGTGATCAGTCCGGCCACACCGCCGTACTCATCGATGACCATCGCGATCGGCCGTTTCTGACGCATCCCCGAGAGCAATACGGCGGCGGAGGCGGTTTCGGGGACGAAGGCGGCACGACGCACGAGGTTCTCCAGCGTCCACGAATCTCCGTTTTTCTCCCAGGCCCGAAAGAGATCACGCGCATAGAGGATACCCATGATGTGATCGATGCTTCCGCGATAGACCGGCAACCGAGAGTGGCCTGCCTCGATCACGGTTCGCCGAGCTTCTGCGACGGTCGACTCCACCGGCAAGGCGACGATGTCCGCGCGGGGCGTCATGATCTCGCGGACGACGGTTTCATCGAGGTCGACGATCCCGCGCATCATCTCGCCCTCTTCCTCTTCAAGAAGACCTTCTCGCTCACCCACCTCGATCAACGCTTCGACCTCGTTATCCTCGCGCTCTTCCCGCTCCTCCTCGCTGATGACAGAGTCCTCGGGAACGGCCTGCAGCACGCGACCCACCACGACGGCGATCGGGATAAAAGGTGTAGAGATGAACCGCGAGATACCGGCAGACCAGGCCAGAGAACCTCGAGGATCGCGAATCGCGAGCCAGCGAACCAGGAGCCCCTGGATCAGAACTACGATGAGCACGAAGGCGATGATCAGGACGACATGAAAAGCGAGTGGGACGCCCAGACGGTGGAGAAGATCAAATGCTGCGCCCACGGCCAGCAGAAGGCTGCCCTTCTGAGCGAAGATCAACGAAAGTCGTTGCGATGCGGCTTCGCTGTCCAACTGTTCAACATCCCCGACTCGCACCGGGAGGTCCTTGCTGAGTCCGCGGAGTGCGACGGGATTAAGCGCCGTGACGGCCGCCAGCGTCGTAGAGACGACGAAGTTGACGAGAAACGCATACAACAGCAGAGCGACATCGAGAAACTGAATTGCGAATCCGGGCATCAGGTCGCATCTCCGATCGGGGTCGTCACGTATTTCGCCTCGAGCCTGGATTGCAAGGCCATCATTTGCCCGTCATCCGTCTCGTGATCGAATCCGAGCAGGTGGAGGAACCCGTGCAAGGCGAGGATTAGCAACTCTCGTTCGAGCGTCACGCCTCGATCGCCGGCCTGGCGCTCCGCCGTCTGGATGGATACGACGATGTCACCGAGATGGAGCGTCTCGCCGTCGGGACTCTGCTCGCCATCCGGGAACGACAGCACATCGGTGGCCGAGTCCGTGTCGCGGTACTTCGAGTTCAACTCACGAATCTTCCTGTCCGAGACAAGACAGACCGTGACGGTGTGCGTCAGGCGCTCCGCCGCCGCAAGGCCGGAGTTCCATGCCGACTGCAGAAGTGGCCCAACGCCACTCGAATCCACGACGGCTCTGCGCTGTCGATTGAGTATCTCGATCTCCAGCAGGCCGCTCACCGTTCTACGACGCGCCTCGTTGTTTGTTGAACTCGAACCCAGGGTACTCGACCCTCCGGTGGTACATGCTCACCAACAGACGCTGGAATGCCTGCTGGATACGATCGAGATCGGCAAACGTAAGATCACACTCGTCCAGCTGCCCATCGAGGACAATCGAGTTTGTGAGTTTCCGAATCACTTCCATCAGGCGGTTCGGCGTGGGATCCTCGACCGTTCGAGCGGCGGCCTCGACCGCATCCGCCAGCATGAAGATCGCCCCCTCCCGCGTCTGAGGCTTGGGGCCCGGATAGCGGAAGTCCTCTTCCTTGATCGGCCCGAGTGCCGGGTCTGTCTGCGCCCGGGCCTTCTCGTAGAAGAACGTCATCATCTTGGTGCCGTGATGCTGGGGAATGATGTCGACGATCTGCTCCGGAAGCCCCGCCTCGCGCGCCATCTTGATACCGTCCTTGACGTGGGAGGAGATGATCAGTGCCGACATCGACGGTGTGAGCTTGTCGTGAGGGTTTACACCCCGCTGATTCTCGACGAAGTATTCGGCATGATTGACCTTGCCGATATCGTGATAGAACGCCGCCACTCGACAGAACAGACTGTTGGCACCGATCGATTTGGCGCCCTCCTCGGCGAGTGTGCCGACTACGAGGCTGTGGTTGTAGGAACCTGGTGCCCGGACCGCCAATTCGGAGAGAAGCGGATTGTTGACGTTCGACAATTCGAGCAGTCGGATATCGGTCAATACGTTGAACATCCCCTCGAGGAGCGGGAGCGAGAACGAGATGACGAGGCCGACGCCGACCGCTCCTCCGATAAACGCCAATCCGGCGCCGTAGAGCGTGACCGAGACCGGATCCAGGTTGCCACGGAGAATCTCAAGTGCCAGCGCCCCCATCGCACCTGTACCACCCACGACGAGTCCGGCGCGAAGGAGCGCCGCCCGCTCCCGATAGCTTGAGATAACGTAGATGCCGGACAGCTGCACGATCGTCGCCCAGACCCCGTCATAGAAGTCAAAGCCGTGCTGAGCCGCGAACAGGATCGAGGCGAACGACGAATAGACCATCGCGATGCGCCCATTCGCCAGCAGAGCGATCAGGATCGCGCCGGCTCCCAGTGGGATCAGGTAGATGTAGACATCGAGCTGACTGAATGGCGCGTCAAGCGTTGCGATGGCGCGTGACGCCAGCCACATGACGGCGTGCCCGATCAGCATCATCCCCAGGAGAACCATCACGAGCAGCGCGTAGAGATGTTTTAGTTTGCGGAAACCACGCTGGTGGTAGGTGCTGTATCGCCAGAGAAAGAACCCAAGCGTGCAGACCACCAGCAGCAACGCCAGGTAGTGCTCGATCTCCATCTCGGCGCCGGAGCCTCGACGCGCAGCGTCGAGCAATATCCGCGTATCTGCGTTGAGTTGCTCGCCTTCCCGGATCAGCATCTCACCGCGCGCCACACGCACCATGACGGGAGGCAAATCGCGTATCGCGCGCTCCCGACGTCGCTGGGTCTCGGCCGCGTCGAAGTGGACGGTCGTGTCCAGGAACGAGCTGGCGAATTCGGATATCAACCGCCGTGAGTCGGCCTCGATCGTCAGGCGCGACTTGAGCTCGCCGAAGAGTTCTACACGAACGGTCCCGGTGTCCCTGAATTGATCGAAACTCGTCACGGTCTCTTCGAATCGGGACGGAAGCTCGACCAGTCGGATCGTCTCGTCGCGCTCGACCGTGGACTTGTTGCCGACGACCGGCCCCCGCAGCACATAGGCCAACGCGCTACCCAGCTGTTGCTCCAGCCCCTCCGAGAATCCGTCTGCGATCAGCACCTCCAGAACGGGCCGATCCCCCAGAGCGCTGAGCGCTTCGACCCGGGCCTCTAGCCCCGCGGTCTCTCCGTCGGCGGGAATGTCGATCAACACTTGACGCCCAAGTTCGAAAGCGGACGAAAGCTCCCTAGCCAGCACGAGCCGCCGCTCGGAGTCCCAGATATAGACCTGCTCAGCGCTCTCGAGTGCCTCTCGACGCCGCTGATCCGTCAGCTCTCGATCGACGATCTCGATGTCGAAGGGAGCGCGAATATCGGAGAGCACGGTGTCGCCGATTTGAAAATCCGGCAAGGGGCCGCCGCCGCGCTGAACGAGTAGCAGCATCACTACGACCACGAACAGACCGCTCCAGACCGTATCCATGTCCAGGATGGCGTCCGTGAACGCTCGGGTTCGCCCGCGGATTCGCGACGAAAGACTCAGCTGACGACGATGGGAACCCTGCTTCCCAGTCTTACCCGTGGTGCGCTTCGAGGATGATTCGTCCATCAGACGTCCCGCTGCTCGTCACTATCGAGCCGTTCCTGATAGGCACGAATGATCCTCTTGACCAGCGGATGCCGGACAACGTCGATCTCATCGAATTCGACGAACGAAATCCCAGGCACGCCGCTGACAATCTCACGAGCCTCGATCAGCCCCGAGATCTTGTTCCGTGGTAAGTCGACCTGGGTCACGTCCCCGGTAACCACGGCCTTGGTGTTCACGCCAATTCGGGTGAGGAACATCTTCATCTGTTCCGATGTCGTGTTCTGGGCTTCATCGAGGATCATGAACGAATGGTCAAGGGTTCGTCCCCGCATGAACGCAAGCGGGGCAACCTCGATCGTCCCATCTTCCAGGAAGCGCTCGGCCCGTGCCGGCTCCAACATGTCGTAGAGAGCGTCATAGAGCGGTCGAAGGTACGGATCGACCTTCGCGGTAAGGTCGCCAGGTAAAAACCCGAGATTCTCGCCGGCCTCGACGGCCGGCCTCGCCAGGATGATGCGTTTGACGCGACGCTCATTGAGCATCGACACGGCGTTGGCCACGGCGAGGTAGGTCTTCCCGGTACCGGCGGGGCCGATACCGAATACCAGATCGTTCTTCTGAATCTCGTTGATGTAGATTCGCTGATTCTCGGACTTGGGGACGATGGCCCGTTTCGTGGAGGTCTGGATGCGGGAGGTGACGAAGTGATCGCGGAGCGTTGCTCCGGAGTCACGCGCGAGAAGTTCGACGGCCGTCCGCAGATCTCCACGACGCAGCTCGACGCCTTCCGCCTGCAGCCCCTGCAGTTGCTCCAGGAACGACGCAACGACCTCGACGTCACCGGCGCCACTCTCGTTGCGAGCAGAGACCAGTACGTCGCTACCGCGAGCGGTGATGGTGACGGCAAACCGATCCTCGAGAAGACGCAGGGTCTCCTCGTGGTTTCCTGCAATCGTCTCGACGACACGCGCGTCCAGGTTGATCGTCTTCATGACAGGGCCGTGCGGGACGGCCGCTATTCCTCCGCTCCTGCAGCCATCGAACGCCACATGCCCCGAAGAGCCTCATTCGTCTGCTCTTCCGTCAAATCGCGTCGGACGGTCAACTCCTGACCGGGGTAAATGAGGTTAGGATCGGAAATCGCGCTCTCGTTCGCCTGATACAGAAGCGGCCAGTAGGTCGGGTTGCCGTAAATCGTCTCCATGGCGGCAATACGCCAGAGAGAGTCGCCACGTTGAACCGTGTAGCTCGACGGGAATCGACGGAGGCGTTCTTCCTCGGCGCGACGGGCCTCTTCTTCGGCCTTGAGTCGCTCTTCCTCGAGACGACGCTTCTCCTCTTCTGCACGCCGTTTCTTCTCGGCTTCCGCCTCTGCGGCAGCGCGCTCGGCGAGCTCTGCGGCCTCGCCGGCCAACCCGGTAGCTTCCGTGTAACGACACGGGTCGGCCGCCGCCTCTTTCGCAGCGTTGACCTTGGCGCGGAGTGAACTGCAGGTTTCGGGAGCGTACTCGTCGGCCTCGACTTCGTGTGCCTTCTCCACGAGGGCTTCCGCGTTGGCGATCGCCGTCTCGGCGGCACTCTTGGCCTCCGTCCGAGCGCTCGCCGCCTCGGTCTCCAGACCGGACACTCGCGACGCCAACGGTCCCGCTTCCTTGCGAGCTTTGCGATACCTGTTGTCGTCCGCGAGAGCGTTCATCGAGTCGACACCGGACTGCACTCCGGACAGACTGTCGGTTGCATAAACGGTCGCGCACGCGTCCTTCGCGTCCTGTAACGCTCGGTTAACATCGACCACTTCCTGGGGGATGGTTCCTGCGCACCCGGACGCGATGGCTAGCAGCACGAGAACTGCCGTGAAGGCGATCGAAAAGTGGCTTAGACGTTGACGCATGGTGCCCCTCTGGAACATAGTCTCTTCATCGCTGCAAGCTACCACAGCGCCATTTTTGGGGTCAATCTGCGTTGTCGTAACCCGTTGATATTAAGAGGTTTCCGGATCGACCCGTAGCGCGATCCCAAGTTCCGCAAGTTGGGCCTCGTCAACCTGCGCCGGGGAGCCGGTCAGCAGGCAGTTAGCGCGGGTTGTCTTCGGAAACGCGATCACGTCGCGGATCGAATCGACGCCACTCAGCATCGCGCAGATCCGGTCGAACCCCATCGCAATGCCACCGTGGGGCGGCGCGCCCGCCTGGAGCCCGCGCAACAGGAAGCCGAATTTCGACTCGGCCTCTTCCTCGCCGATATCCAGGGCGGCGAAGACACGCTCCTGCACATCACGTTGATGGATACGAATACTCCCGCCGCCAATCTCCGTCCCGTTCAGGACAAGATCGTAGGCCTGGGCACGTACCGCCCCCGGGTCCGACTGCAACCTTTCCAAATGATCCCAGTGCGGTGCCGTGAAAGGGTGGTGGCACGCGAACCAGCGGCCCGCATCTTCGTCCCATTCGACCAGCGGGAAGTCCTCGATCCATACGAGGCGCCAGGCATCCTTCTCGACGAGGCCTCGCTCATGCGCGACGTGGACCCGAAGCGTTCCAAGGGCGGCGCGGCAGACGGCCAGTTTATCGGACACGATGAGTGCCACGTCCCCATCCGCAACCGCCAGAAGATCCGCGATCCGGGTACAGCGTTCTTCTCCCAACACCTTCAGGGCTGACGACGTGAGCTTGTCGCCGACGCGTTTGATCCAGATCAAGCCGCCTGCACCGGCCTTGCGGGCGACCTCGGTCCAGGCGTCCAACTGCTTGCGGGAGGCGTCCCCCGCCCCGGGGACCCGGATCCCCTGTACGGAGCCGCCTGCGGCCAGCACATCGTCGAAGACTCGGAATCCGGTACCGACCGCGGCATCGCCGAGATCCTGCAGTTCGAGATCGAAACGTAGGTCCGGTCGGTCGCTGCCGAAACGACTCATGGCCTCGTCGTAGGGCATCCGCTGGAACGGCGTGTGAACCTCGACGCCGATCACCGCGAACATCTCCGTCATCAATCCCTCGATCAGCTTCCGGACGTCACTCGCCTCGACGAAGGACATCTCGATATCGATCTGCGTGAACTCCGGCTGCCGATCGGCGCGAAGATCCTCATCTCGGAAGCAGCGAGCGAACTGGTAATACCGATCGAAGCCGGCAACCATCAGGAGCTGCTTGAATATCTGCGGTGACTGCGGGAGTGCAAAGAACGAACCGGGCTGCACGCGACTGGGGACCAGGTAGTCCCGCGCCCCCTCCGGTGTCGAGCGGGTCAGGATCGGCGTCTCGACCTCAAGAAACCCGGACTCGTTCAACAGGCCCCGCGCGGCCTGGCCAAGTCTGTGACGCGTCTGGAGGGTTCGCTGAAGAAGGGGCCGGCGCAGATCGACGGTCCGGTGCTTGAGCCTCACCTCCTCGCTTGCCTCGCGGGAGTCCGCCACGGGAAACGGCACGAATTCCGCTCGGTTATGCAGCACTGCACGTTCGGCGACGATCTCGAACGCACCGGTCGGATGATCGGGGTTCGGCGCCTCTCGACGCGCGACGACTCCCGAGACCCCAACCACAAACTCGGCCCGCAGCGACTCGGCGACCGCATGGGCCTCGGGATGACGCGACGGATCAAACACAACCTGCACAGTTCCCGTCGCATCCCGCAGTTCGATGAAGATCAACTGGCCGAGATCGCGTCGCCGATGAACCCAACCGGTCAACACGACGGAGCGCGCCGACTCTGCATCGGCCTCGGAGATCTGCCCGCACCCGACGGTGCGATGCAGGAGTGGGTTCGTCTCGTCGCTCATCGCTCCCCCTCGACGATGCGGATAACTTCCTCCGCGGCAATCGTCTGCTGCTGGCCCGTATCCAGATTCTTCAACCCGTAGGCATTGTTTGTCTTTTCGTCATCCCCCACGAACAACGCGAACCGCGCGTTGCGTTTGGTGGCCCGCTTAAGTTGGGCGCCCATCTTCCGTGGACAGCTGGCGAGTGTGACCGCGAGTCCTGCTTCCCGAAGACGATGCGCCCAGGAGATGGCGTCCCACCATGCGTCGTCACCGAGTGCGATCAGGGCGACATCCGGTCGCCTCCGTTCGGCTCGATCTTCGGGCATGAGCAGGAGCATCCGCTCCATACCCATGGCGAACCCGAAGCCCGGCATGGGTGGTCCGCCGAGTTCTTCCACGAGGCCGTCGTACCGTCCGCCGCCGAGGACGGCGTCCTGAGCCCCGAGACCTGTCGCCACGGTCTCGAAGACGGTCCGACGGTAGTAGTCCAACCCGCGAACCAGACGATCGGATTTATTGTAAGAGACGCCGAGCCTGTCGAGCGTGCGACAGACTTGCTCGTCATGAGATCGACACGGGTCGCAGAGGTGGTCGGCCAGCATCGGCGCATCGCGATACAGCAACTGATCCGCTTCGTGTTTACAATCGAATACTCGAAGCGGGTTTTCGACGATGCGTCGTTGACAGTCCTCACAGACCTCGTGACTGCGCGGCTCGAGCCAGGCCCGCAGCGCCTCGCGATACGCCGGTCGACAGGCTTCGTCGCCCACGGACGCGATTCGCACCTCGCGATCGTGGAGCCCGATCGCGTCCAGCAGATCCTCGGACATTCGAATCGTCTCGGCGTCCACCGCGGGATCCGCCGCGCCCAGGACCTCGACACCGATCTGATGAAACTGTCTCTGTCGACCCTTCTGCGGACGCTCGTACCGAAACATCGGTCCGATGTAGAATAATCTTTCGGGGTAGCCGGTCGCGACACCGCGGTGCATGGATTGCTCAATGAAGGCGCGTACGACGGCTGCGGTATTTTCCGGACGGAGGGTTAGCGAATCATCGCCGCGATCGAACGAATACATCTCCTTGCGGACGATGTCCGAGGACTCGCCGACCGATCGGGCGAACAGCGCGGTGTGTTCGAGGATCGGCGTGCGTATTTCGCCGAAGTCATAGCGACGAAAGATCTCCCGGGTGACACGCTCGAGATACTGCCAGCGCTCGGCCTCTTCCGGCAGGATGTCATGAGTCCCCCGCAGGGCCCGGTAAGACGTCTTCATGGATGGATCCTAGGGAAAGTGCACGGATTTGTCACATACGCCTCGTCCCGTAGGCCTTCGTGGATCCCGGGGCTGATCCTGGCGGTGACCTGTCTTCCGACGTGGGCACAGAATTTTACCGACGGCGACCTCGAAACGCAGTTTCTCGAACCTCCGGTCGAATGGCAAGCCGACGACACCGCCGTGCCGTTACGCTTCGTCGAACTGAGGCAGATAGCCGTTCCCGGGCCTCTGCGGGAGGAGGGACCGTCGATCGCCGACGGGGACTCCCGTTTCAACGTGGCGGTCGAGGGTGGCTGGGCCTGGTCCGGTTGGGGCGAGCGGTCGGAGCTCGAACTACGCACCGAGTCCCTCTTGCCA